>JAFQCJ010000024.1 GCA_017416445.1 Oscillospiraceae bacterium
ATTTGAGGAGGAAATTATTATGAATGCTTATCTGGCTAGCGTGCTGGAGAATGTGAAGACCAAGCACGGCAATGAGCCCGAGTTCGTCCAGACCGTCGAGGAAGTGCTGTCCTCTCTGGAGCCTGTGATCGATGCTCATCCTGAGTATGAGAAGGTCGACCTGCTGGGCCGCATGGTGGAGCCTGAGCGTATGTTCACCTTCCGTGTTGTGTGGTGCGATGACAACGGTCAGTGGCACACCAACCGCGGCTGGCGCTGCCAGTTCAACGGCGCTATCGGCCCCTACAAGGGCGGCCTGCGCTTCCAGAAGAATGTTTATGAAGGCATCATCAAGTTCCTGGGCTTTGAGCAGACCTTCAAGAACAGCCTGACCGGCCTGCCTCTGGGCGGTGCTAAGGGCGGTTCCGACTTCGATCCCGCCGGCAAGTCCGACGCCGAGGTCATGCGTTTCTGCCAGAGCTACATGACGGCTCTGTATCGCTACATCGGGCCCGATATCGATGTTCCCGCCGGTGACATGGGCGTTGGCGGCCGCGAGATCGGTTACCTGTATGGTCAGTATCGTCGCCTGAAGGGCGTGTGGGAGAACGGTGTTCTCACCGGTAAGGGCCTGACCTACGGCGGCTCCCTGATCCGTCCCGAGGCTACCGGTTACGGTGCTGTGTACTATCTGCAGGAAGTTCTCGCTCATGAGAACGACACCATCGAGGGCAAGCGTATTGCCATCTCCGGTTACGGCAATGTGGGCTGGGGCATCATGAAGAAGGCTGCTCAGCTGGGCGCTGCTGTTACCTACTTCGCCGGTCCCGATGGCTACATCCACGATCCCGATGGCGTTGTCACCGATGAGAAGCTGAACTTCATCCTCGAGATGCGCGCCAAGGATCCCATGCACTGCAAGCCCTATGCTGACAAGTTC
This sequence comes from Oscillospiraceae bacterium, assembly GCA_017416445.1. Taxonomy (GTDB): domain Bacteria; phylum Bacillota; class Clostridia; order Oscillospirales; family Oscillospiraceae; genus Vescimonas. The sequence goes on from JAFQCJ010000024.1 coordinate 920, forward strand.
GGCTGCGAGTTCGTTCCCAACACCAAGGCTTGGGGCGTCAAGGATGTGGATATCTATATGCCCGCCGCTATGCAGAACGATGTCAACATGGAGTGGGCCGAGAAGATCGCTGCCGCCGGTGTTAAGTACTACATCGAGGTCGCCAATATGCCCACCACCAACGATGCTCTGAACTTCCTGCGTGCTCAGAAGCACATGATCGTTGCTCCTTCCAAGGCTGTTAACGCCGGTGGCGTTGGCGTCTCCGGTCTGGAGATGGCTCAGAACTCCGAGCGCCTGGTCTGGACTGCTGAGGAGGTCGATGCTCAGCTGAAGAAGATGATGAAGACCATCCACGACATGTCCGCCGCTGCCGCTGCAGAGTACGGTCTGGGCTACGATCTGGTGGCTGGTGCCAACATCGCCGGCTTTAAGAAGGTTGCCGAGGCTATGATGGAGCAGGGCTGCTTCTAATTAACGAAGTATTCGCTTCACTTCAAGTAAAAAAAGCCCCGATGCATCCGCATCGGGGCTTTTCCCTATAAGGAGGAACCATTTATGCGCACAATTTCCCGCGTTGCCATTGCCGGTGCCGGCACCATGGGCTATTCTCTTGCACAGGCCTTCGCCCGCTACGGCTATGATGTGACGCTGTATGATCTTTTCCCTGCCGCTCTGGAAAAGGCAAAGGGACTTATTGCCCTGAACCAGAGCACTGAGGTGGAAAGCGGTAAGCTCACTGCGGAGGAAAGCAATGCCCTGCAGCAGCGTATTACCTTTACCACTGAGATCACCGACCTCAAGGATGCTGACTTCCTTCTGGAGGCCATTCTGGAAAAGCTGGAGGTCAAGCACAACTTCTATCGTCAGGTTTCGGAGATCATGGCCCCTGATGCCATCTTCTGCTCCAACACCTCTGGCCTCAGCATTACCGCTATTGCTGAAGCGGTGACGAATCCTGAGCGCTTTGCGGGTATGCACTGGATCAATCCGCCCCACATCATTCCTCTGGTGGAGATCATCAAGGGCGAAAAGACCGCCGACGAGACGGCGGAGGCTGTCCGCGAGCTGTGCCTCAAGCTGAAGAAGAAGCCTGTGGTGGTGAAAGATGCCCCCAGTTTCGTTCTCAACCGCCTCCAGCAGGCCATCCTCCGTGAGGCACTGTATATCGTAGACGAGGGGATCGCCTCTCCTGAGGCGGTGGACGATGTGATGAAATACGCCCTCGGTTTCCGCTATGCCGCCTTTGGCCCCTTCGAGACCTGCGATCTGGGCGGCCTCGACATCCACTGTAATATCTCCCACTACACATTCCCCGACCTGTGTGATGCCAAGGCACCCTTTGGCCTTTTGAAGGAGTGTGTGGACAGCGGCAAGCTGGGCGTGAAGTCCGGTGCCGGCTTCTATGACTACTCTGACGGTAAAGATGAGGAGATCATCCGCCGCCGGGATACTATGTTCAACAAGCTGGCCAAGTGCCTGTTTGAAGAGGAGTAAGACATCCCGAAAACACGGAAAGACACCCGCAAGGGTGTCTTTTTTTGTGAATAATTTTAGGAAAACTTTACAAAATTCCTGAGAATATTTGCCGAAAATGATATTGACAAGAAACTTTTTTCTGCTATACTTGCTTCTCGATGCCATGATTTGGAGGTGCTTTATGATGAATACCGACTTTACGCTCTCCTGCTGCTCGACGGTAGATTTACCCTACAGCCACATGGAGGAGAGAAATATCCCTGTGCTGTTCTATACCTACACAGTGGATGATACGCTGTATGTTGACGATATGGGCCGCGACGCAGCAGCGCAGGATCGCTTTTACGAGATGCTTGCCGAGGGCAAGCTGCCCAAGACCTCACAGCTGAATGTGGGGACTTATGAGGAGTTTTTTGAAAAGCTGCTGGCGGAGGGAAAGGATGTACTCCATATCGCGCTGGGTTCCGGTATGTCCAACTCTGTGAACAACGCTGTTTTGGCAGCACAGATGCTGCAGGAGAAGTATCCGGAGCGCAAGCTGCTGGTGGTGGATTCCCTGTGTTCCTCCAGCGGATACGGTATGCTGGTGGAATCGGCTGCCGATCTGCGGGATGGCGGTGCGGATATTGATGAGGTCTACGATTGGCTGATGAAGCGCCGCAACCGCGTCCATCACCAGTTTTTCTCCACCAACATGACCCAGTTCCGCCGCTCCGGCCGCGTCTCCGGTGCAACAGCCGCCATCGCCACGGTGCTGAACATCTGCCCCATTATGCGCCTTGATGCCCATGGTGCTATTAAGGCCTACGACAAGGTGCGGGGCAAGCATAAAGGAATTGAGACCACGGTGGAGACCATGCTTGCCAATGCCGAGAACGGCGCTGCCTACGATGGCCCTTGCTATCTCTGCCACTCGCGGTGCCCCGAGCTTGCACAGCAGATGATGGAGGCGGTTGAGGCCGCATTCCCCGCCTTGCAGGGAAAGATCCGCATCTGCGAGATCGGCACCATCATTGCCAGCCATTCCGGCCCCGGTACGGTGGCGGTATTCTTCTACGGCGATGAGCGCCCTGAGATGGATTAAAGAAAGCTATAAAAAAGACGCCCTCCCGGGCGTCTTTTTTGCGTCTTGATTATTCCGCTTTCTTATGGGGCAGCATCTCACTCAAAACGGTAGAACCCAGCACCAGCACCGCACCGATGGCGCAGAGAGTATCCATAGGTTCGTGGAGCAGGAGCGCTGAGAGAAGAATGGCCACCACGGGGTCAATGTAGCTGAGAAGCGCAGAGGTCTGTGCCGGCAGGTGGGGAAGAGAGCCGAAGTACAGCCAGTAAGCGATACCGGTATGCACCACGCAGAGGATGGCCAGCATGAAGATACCCATACCGTCGATGGAAACGGTGGAGAAGTCCACCGTCAGGAGATTGTAGGGCAGCAGCACGATGGCGGAGATACCCAGCTCCACAATGGTGATGTCATAGGAGCGGATGTTGCGGGTAAACTTGGTCAGCAGCACGATGCAGGCGTACATCACCGCTGCGCCGGAGGCCAGCAGCACGCCGCGGGCATCCCAGTTGCCGCCGCCACCGCTCTGGATCACGCCGGAGGTGAACACCATGCCCACCAGTGCGATCAGCACGAAGATACAGCGGCGCAAGGTCAGCTTTTCCTTCAAGATAAGGGGGGAGACCAGCATCACCACCACAGGGGCGAGATAGTAGAACACCGTTGCCACCGCCACGGTGGTATAGCGATACGCCTCGAACAGAAGCATCCAGTTAAAACCCATGACGATACCCACGGGAAGCAGGATCTTCAAATTGGCACGAATGGCCTTAAAGTCCAGCTTTTCCTTCTGCAGATACAGCACCAGCAGCAGGAAAATGGCACCCACTGCGCCGCGGAAATTGGCGATCAAACTGGTGGGAAGAGAGATGGAACGGACGAACAGGCCAATGGTACCGTAGATGATCATGGACAGGACAAGACGGAATTTTGCAGCGCTGGATGACATGGGAAAGCCTCTTTTCTGTGGGATTTTTGTCAGTATAGCAGGAATTTCGGCCGATGGCAAGAGAATTTCCCTCCCTACTTTTCAAAGAGGGCAAAATATGGTATACTATCAACAAGATTATCACAGCAAAGGAGAACCCCTTATGAAAAAGACTATTCTTCGTAAATACGCCCAGCTTATCGCCCAGACGGGTGTCAATGTTCAGCCCGGCCAGGAAGTATTTATTATGGCGGACCTCGACCAGCCGGAGTTTGTGATGATGGTGGTGGAGGAGTGCTACCGCCGTAAGGCCAAAAAGGTAGTGGTGGATTGGGACTATCAGCCTCTGCAGAAGCTTCATTACCGCTACCGCAGCCTCACCACCCTGGGTAAGGTAGAGAACTATGAGGAGGCCCGCTGGCAGCACTATGTGGATGTGCTGCCCTGCCGCATCTACCTCATCTCTGAGGATCCCGACGGTCTCCGGGGCATTAACCAGACCAAGATGGCAAAGGCGCAGCAGAAGCGCTATCCCATTGTCAAACCCTACCGTGAGGCCATGGAGAATAAGTATCAGTGGTGCATTGCCGCGGTCCCCGGTAAGGCGTGGGCCAAGAAGCTCTTCCCTGAGCTCCGTGCCTCCCAGGCGGTGGAGAAGCTGTGGCAGCATATTCTCAGCGCCGCCCGCGTCACCGATGACCCCATTGCCGCGTGGGATGAGCACAACCGCGAGGTACACGAGAAGTGCGATTACCTCAACTCTCTCGGTATTGAGAAACTCCATTATTCCTCCTCTACCGGTACCGACTTCACGGTAGGCCTCATGGTCCGCAGCCGTTTCAGCGGCGCCAGCGAGAAGAGCCTGCAGGGCTATACCTTCAACCCCAACATTCCCTCTGAGGAGTGCTTTGTCTCTCCCAAGAAGGGGGAGGCTGAGGGTATTGTCTATGCCACCATGCCTCTGAGCTATCAGGGACAGCTCATCGACAAGTTCTGGATCCGCTTCCATGAGGGGAAAGCTGTGGAGTGGGATGCCGAAGTGAATAAGGAACTGCTGACCAAGCTCATCACCATGGACGAGGGCAGCTGCTACCTGGGTGAGTGTGCCCTGGTGCCTTATGACAGTCCCATCCGCAACGCAGAGCTCCTCTTCTACAACACCCTTTTCGATGAGAATGCCGCCTGCCATCTGGCACTGGGCAACGGCTATGCCGACACCATTCAGGGCTTTGAAGAACTGACACTGGAGGAGTGCCACGCCATGGGGCTCAACGAGTCCATGATCCACGAGGACTTTATGATCGGCTCTTCCGATATGAACATTGATGCCATCTGCCGCGACGGCAAGACGGTTCCCATCTTCCGTAACGGAAACTGGGCATTTTAAATGCAAAAGAGTGCTGCCTATGGCAGCACTCTTTTTACATTTATTACAGGCTCTCCCGGATAAAGTCGGCAAAGCGTTTGGCGGCAGCGGTTTGGGGTACGCCCCGCAGCACGCACATATCCACGCTGCGGGAGGGAATCTCAAAGGAGGTGGCGATCTTGCGGATGCGTCCCTGCTCCAGGTCCTTCTGGACAAACTCCTCCGTCACGCCCGCCACACCAAAGCCGATGGCAGCCAGGTCCACCAGCAGGCTGCGGGCACCCAACTCGATCTCCGGATTGAGATGCTGACCGTTCTGCAGGAAGTATTTTTCCAAAAACACGCGGGAACTTGCCTTGTGTTCCAGCAGAATGAGGGGATAGGCGGCGATCTCCGAGAGCGTGTGCGGCTTTTCAAAGGGGCAGGGATATTCCGGTGAGGCTACGAAGATGGCGTGGGTGGAAAAGCAGGGGGTGGACTCGAAGGCGTTGCCGTCGGCGGGGGTGGAGGCAAAGGCGATGTCCACCTTGCCCGACTGCAACAGCCCCAACACCTTATGGCTGCGGCCGGAGACAATGCGGATATGGATGGCGGGATAGAGGCGGTGGAACTGCTCCAGATGGGACAGCAAAAACTGACTGGTGACGGTATCGGAGGCACCGATGGTAAGATGACCCATCTGCAGCTCACGGGTCTGGCTCAGCTTATTCTCTCCCGTCTCCAGCAGGCCAATGGCACTGCGGACATACTCATAGAGCATTTTTCCGTCGGCGGTAAGGGATACGCCGCGGCTGTTCCGGGCGAAGAGCCGTGTCTGCAAGTCGCTCTCCAGCTGCTTGATGGACTGGCTCACCGCAGACTGACTGATATACAGAGATTGCGCTGCGGCGGTGATATTCCCCGCTTCTGCCACTTCCTTAAATACCTTATAAAGTTCCAGTTTGACCGCCATTCGTCAACATCCTTTCATAAGAACGAATGATAGTTCGGTGCGAACATATCAAAAATAATTATACCAAATTACGCCGCAAAAGCAAGAGCAAATTTGACCTTTTTGGCCCGTTGTGATAAGATACTACCGATATGGAAAGATAAAACACCGTGGAGGTTTCGTTTATGGAACAGTTGAAAAAGTTTTGGAAAAAGCAGGATGGCACCAACCGCGTCATCCTCGTTACCGGCTTGGCAGCAGCCATCGTCTGTCTTGTGATGGGGGAGTGGAAGTACAGCCTCGTCTTTATGGTCGTTATGGGTATGTTCATGGTCGCCCACGCCGGTCAGCGCACCAAGCGCCTCAGCCGTTTGTACGGCGGCCTTTATTTCCACATGCCCGATGGGGAGCTGTATCCCATGACCTTCGAGCAGGTGCGTGCCGAGTATATCAAGGGCGCACAGGGACGCTACGGCGGACGCAAGGTGTCCATTTGGTTCCCCTACTGGCGCACGAATGAGGGCGTGATGGAGACGGGCTTCGGTCTTGACATCGACTTGGCGGGCTTTGAAGACCCTGAGGGTATCCTGCCCACCTTGAAGGCAGGACAGTTCATCCTCGTCACCGGTGAACTGCAGGCCCGCAAGCGCGATTATTTCTGCATCGGTGCGGTAGAGGAGGTACGCCGTCAGGCCACCCGCCCGGAGGTTCGTCTATGAACTTCGGGCGCAGAGATATGCTCTGCTTTCTCCATGGCTTTATCAACCTCATCTGGCCTTTCTTCGCCTATGACTTGGCAGAGCTTGCCTCCCTTATCATTTGGGGCTATAGCTGGACGGCAGCCGTGCCTGTGACCATTATGCTGATCTTGCCCATCATTTCCGATGTCATCGCCATCGTCACCGCCGGTATTGCCTATTATCGCCGTCAAAGTATGCTGTCTCTTCTGAGCATCATTTTCTCTATTGCCGCACTGGCCCTCTACTACATCCTGCGCACCATGATGCAGTTCTCCCTGGGCTGGCTGGATCCTATTATCTAAGGAGTTACACTATGAAACAGGAATTTATTTCCGTCGGCACCATCGTCAACGCCCACGGCATCCGTGGCGAGGTGAAGCTGAACCCCGTGGGCTTCGACCCCGAGTTTTTGGCGGAGTTTGACCGCTTCATCATCGGTGGCAAGGAGACGGAGGTGCTTCATGCCCGCGTCCATAAGTCGGTGGTACTGCTGACCCTGCCGGGGGTGGAGGATATGGATGCCGCCCTTGCCCTCAAAGGCCGCGAGGTGAAGATCTACCGCGACGATGTGGAGCTGCCCGAGGGTGAGTATTTCGACGAGGAACTGGTGGGCTGCACCGTGCTGGATGACGAAACAGGCGAAGAGGTGGGCAAGGTGAACCGCGTGCTGACCTACCCCGCCCACAAGGTCTATGAAGTGCGGGGCGAGAAGGGAGAGTACCTCATTCCCGCCGTACCCGAGGTGTTTATTAAGGCTGTGGACATGGAGGCAAACACCATCCGCGCCTATATGATGAAGGGACTGGGCAGCCATGAGAATTGACATTATGACCCTCTTTCCCGATGCCATCGAGGCCATGATGGGTCAGTCCATCATCGGACGGGCACAGGAACGAGGCTATGTGGAAGTGGTGGCCCATCAGATCCGCGACTATACCACCAATAAGCAGATGCAGGTGGACGACTACCCCTACGGCGGCGGTCGCGGCGCGGTGATGCAGGCCGACCCCCTCTACCGCTGCTGGCAGCATATCTGCGATGAGGCGGGGGAGCGCATCCATACCATTTATATGTCCCCCTGCGGCCGCACCTTCGATCAGCAGGTGGCAAAGGAACTGAAAGCCCAGTATGACCGCCTCATTCTCGTCTGCGGTCACTATGAGGGCGTGGATCAGCGCTTTCTTGACGAGTGCGTGGACGAAGAGCTGTCCTTGGGCGACTTTGTGCTGACGGGCGGTGAGATCCCCGCCATGGCGGTTGCCGATTGCCTGTGCCGCATGGTGCCCGGCGTGCTTCCGGAGGAAAGTTGCTACACTGAGGAGAGCCACTGGGATTGTCTTTTGGAGTATCCCCAGTATTCCCGCCCCGAGGAGTGGCACGGAAGAAAAGTCCCCGCCGTTTTGCTCAGTGGTCACCACGGCAATGTAGCCGACTGGCGCAAGAAGGAGAGCTACAAGCGCACCATGGAGCGCCGCCCCGATCTATTTGCCAAGTTCGATGAGCGCAAGCTCACCACCAAGCATGACCGTAAGGTGCTTGCCGAGGCCAAGGCGGAGTTCGCCGCAGAGCAGGCGGCAAAGCTGGCGGTGGAAGAGGAGTAAGGTTATGAAAAAACAGCGTGTTGTATCTGTAATGAGTCTCATTTTGTGTACCGCCATGCTGTTTTTACTCTCTGCCTGCTCCGCGTCCAAGGGCGACACGATGGAGAGCCGCGAGGCATTGCTGAACGAGAGTATTAAAGAGGGCAAGGAATGGACGATTGAAAAGGAAATCACCATTAACAATAACATCATCAGTGCTGCTCGCGGTGCAGATGATATGACAACTCTTGCAATTTTCAGGCCTACTTTTGAAGGTGGATATGCCTTTTCTAGGTCTGTTATCCTCCCGAGCTATCTGATTATGATTACCTCCGCAGAGATTGGACAGGAGAACTATGATCTGTTTTGGGTCAGCGACCCCAAAGCGGTATCCTTGGAGATATCCTATATCGTTGACGGCGAGGCGTTGGAGCCCCTTACATATGATGTGTCAAATGGGGAGATCATCGCCCTTCAGCAGGAGGGGAAGGACATCTCTATTACCGCCTGCTACTATGACAGCGAGGGCAATCGGTATACCCACGGATTAGGAGACTAACATGGATATTACCCAGACCTTTTACGATAGTTTAGCTTCCCAGTACGACAAGCTGTTTTTCGACTGGCAGACTACTACGAAGGAGCAGGCGGTGCTGCTGGATGGGCTGTTCCGCGCAGAGGGCTTCGACACCACTGCATCCGTCCTTGACTGCGCCTGCGGCATCGGTACGCAGGCCATCGGTCTTGCAGGGATGGGGTACAGTGTCACTGCCTCGGACATCAGCGAAGGGGAGCTTGCCGAGGCGAAAGTGCGCGCAGAGAGCAGCGGCGTAACGATCGACTTTACCCGCGCCGACTTCTGCAAGCTGTCGGACACCTTTTCTGAGAAGTTTCCCGTCGTCATCTGCATGGATAACGCCCTGCCCCATATGCTGACGAGAGAAGCCTTGGAACAAGCCGTGAGCAGCATCGTGGGACAGTTGCAAGAGGGCGGCATCTTTGTTGCCAGTATCCGCGACTATGATGCACTCCTGCAGGATAAGCCGCCCTATTCGCCCCCTTATATCCACAAGACGGACAAGGGGCAGCGGGTGTCCTTTCAGACATGGGAATGGGAGGGGGACAACTATCGCCTCGTCCAGTACATTATTGACGATGAGGGCACGCCCTCTGTCAGTAAATTTGCCTGCCAATACCGCGCACTGCGCCGTGAGGAGTTGACGGAGCTGCTTTTGAAGAGCGGCTGCACTTCCGTGGAGTGGAAATTCCCCGC
>JAFQCJ010000025.1 GCA_017416445.1 Oscillospiraceae bacterium
ATGCCTTCATCGCCGCCGCCTCCCGTGAGAATCTGGAGGCCTACGTGGTGGCAACCGTCACCGACGAGAACCGCATGGTCATGCACTGGAAGGGCAACACCATCGCCGACCTCTCCCGCGACTTCCTGGCCACCAACGGCGCAGTGAAGCACGCAGATATTTCCGTTCCCGCTGTAAAGCGTGATGCCTTGACTGCTACGAGATTTACATCTCTTCGCGACATGGCAGGCAGCCTCGCTTGCGCCTCCCGCCGCGGTCTGGTGGAGCGTTTCGACAGCACCATCGGTGCTGGATCCCTCCTGATGCCCTTCGGCGGGAAAACCCAGCGCACGCCCACGCAGGCTATGGCAGCGCTGCTGCCTGTGCTGCCCGGTCAGCACACTGAGCAGGGAAGCCTGATGGCCTGGGGCTGCGATCCCGACACCCTCTCCGCCTCTCCCTATGATGGTGCTTACGGCGCGGTCTACACCTCCATGGCCAAGCTGGTTGCCGCCGGTGCAGATTACACCAAGGCATATCTGTCCTTCCAGGAGTTTTTCGAGCGTCTCAAGACGGAGCCTGCCCGTTGGGGCAAGCCCTTCGCTGCTCTTCTTGGTGCCCTGGATGCCCAGCTGGAGCTGGGTGCAGCTGCTATCGGCGGTAAGGATTCCATGTCCGGCTCCTTCATGGATATGGATGTGCCTCCCACCCTGATCTCCTTCGCCGTCTGTCCTGTAAAGGCCGGCGAGGTGCTGAGCCCCGAGTTTAAAGCTGCCGACCATGGTGTGTATCTCTTCGACGGCACCACTGCCGCCTGGGAGCAGTTCCATATGCTGGCCAAGGCCGGTAAGGTGGCTGCTGCCTGGGCTGTGGAGCAGAGCGTCAGCGAAGGTCTCATGAAGATGAGCTTCGGTAACGGCATCGGCTTTACCGCTGAAGCCGATGTGGACTTCCATCGCCCCATGCCCGGCGCTATTATCGCCGAGGTTACCGAGGCTGTGGAGGGCGCACTTTACCTCGGTAAGACCGGTGGCGAGACCATCACTCTGGGCGCTGACAGCGCCACCATCGCCGAGCTCCTCGCCATCAACGAGGCCGTGCTGGAGGATGTCTATCCCACCATCGCCAAGGGCGAGGGTGAGGTTCCCACCTTCACCTACGAGGGTAAGTGCAATATCACCGCCACCGTCAAGAACGCCAAGCCCAAGGTGCTGATCCCTGTGTTCCCCGGCACCAACTGCGAGTATGACAGCGCCCGTGCCGTCATGGAGGCAGGTGGTGAGGCGGAGATCTTCGTCATCCGCAACCTGACCGCTTCCGATGTTGCCCGCAGCGTGGAGGACTTCGCTGCCGCCATCAAGAACGCCCAGATGCTGATGATCCCCGGCGGATTCTCCGGCGGCGACGAACCTGACGGCTCTGCCAAGTTCATTACCGCTTTCCTCCGCAGCCCCGCTGTGAAGGAGCAGGTCACGGCACTGCTGGATAACCGCGATGGCCTGATGCTGGGTATCTGCAACGGCTTCCAGGCACTTATTAAGCTGGGTCTTGTGCCCTTCGGTAAGATCATGGATACCGATGACACCTTCCCGACCCTGACCTATAACACCATCGGCCGCCATCAGTCCGGCTTGGTGCGTACCCGCATCTGCTCTACCAAGTCTCCTTGGTTCAGCGGTATGAATCCCGGCGAGATCTACACCATCCCCATCTCCCACGGCGAGGGTCGATTTATCGCCTCTCCCGAGCTGGTGAAGGAACTGGAGGCAAATGGTCAGATCGCCACCCAGTATGTGGATATGGAGGGCAAGCCCTCCATGCTGACGGCCTATAACCCCAACGGTTCTGTTTGCGCCATCGAGGGCATCACCTCTCCCGATGGTCGCGTGTTGGGCAAGATGGGTCACTCCGAGCGTATCGGCAAGAACCTCTACAAGAACGTGCCCGGCGAATTTGATATGAAGATGTTCAAGTCCGCCATGAAATACTTTAGATAAGGGGGAGATACCTATGGCTTTCTATTATTCCGAACCGTCCCATACTTTCAGCGAGTATCTGCTGGTGCCCGGTTACACCGATGAGAACTGTGTGCCTGACGCCGTCTCTCTCAAGACCCCGTTGGTGAAGTACCGTAAGGGTCAGGAGGAGTGCCCCATCACGCTGAATATCCCCATGGTCTCCGCCGTGATGCAGTCCGTGTCCAACGACACACTGGCAGTGGCACTGGCCAAGGAGGGCGGTATGTCCTTCATTTTCGGCTCTCAGTCCATTGCCTCTCAGGCCGAGATGGTGCGCCGTGTCAAGTCCAGCAAGGCCGGCTTTGTGGTCAGTAAGTCCAACTTGACTCCCGAGCATACGCTGGCGGATGTCCTGCGTCTAAAGGAGGAGAACGGCTTCTCTACCGTGGCCATCACCGAGAACGCTGAACCCAACGGCAAGCTGCTGGGTATTGTCACCGGTCGTGACTACCGGGTCAGCCGTATGAGCGCCGATCTGCCCGTCCGCGAGTTCATGACCCCCCGTGAGAAGCTGGTGACCGCTCCTGTGGGAACCACTCTCAAGGAGGCCAATGATATCATCTGGGACAACAAACTCAACTCTCTGCCTATCGTGGATGAGAACGACAACCTGATGTACTTTGTCTTCCGTAAGGACTACTCCGAGCATAAGGAGATGCCCAACAGCCTTATGGATGGAGACAAGCGATACATGGTAGGCGCCGGTATCAACTCCCGCGACTATGCCGAGCGCGTCCCCGCTCTGGTGGAGGCTGGTGTGGATGTGCTGTGCATCGACTCCTCCGAGGGCTATTCCTTCTGGCAGAAAAAGACCATCGACTTCGTCCGTGAGCGCTACGGCGATAGCGTAAAGATCGGTGCCGGTAATGTGGTAGACCGCGACGGCTTCCGCTTCCTGGCAGAGGCAGGTGCCGACTTCGTTAAGGTCGGTATCGGCGGCGGCTCTATCTGCATCACCCGCGAGACAAAGGGTATCGGCCGTGGTCAGGCTACCGCCGTTATTGAGGTAGCCGCTGCCCGCGACGAGTACTTTGCTGAGACCGGCATCTATGTCCCCATCTGCTCCGATGGCGGTATCGTCCACGACTATCACATGACCCTGGCACTGGCCATGGGTGCCGACTTCCTGATGCTGGGCCGTTACTTCGCCCGCTTTGACGAGTCTCCCACCAACAAGCTGCTGGTGAACGGTGTCTATGTCAAGGAGTACTGGGGCGAGGGTTCCAACCGCGCCCGTAACTGGCAGCGCTACGATCTGGGCGGCAAGAATAAGCTGGCCTTTGAAGAGGGTGTTGATTCCTATGTTACCTATGCAGGTCCCCTCCATGACAATGTGGAGAAGAGTCTGTACAAGGTCAAGTCCACCATGTGCAACTGCGGCGTAACTTCCATTCCTCAGCTACAGGCCGAGGCCCGTATCACCCTAGTCAGCGCCACTTCCATCGTGGAGGGCGGCTATCACGATGTTACCCTGCGTACCACCGGAAACAACGGCTAAGGAGAGAAGAAAGAATGAAGTTTTTATCTGATATTGAGATCGCGCAGGCCTGTGAGCTGCGCCACATTACCGAAATCGCCAAGACTGCCGGTATCGACGATAAGTATTTGGAACTCTACGGCAACCATAAGGCAAAGATCGACTATAATCTCCTCCGCGAGACCGAAGGTGCGCCCGGTAAGCTGATCCTCGTCACCGCCATCAACCCCACTCCTGCCGGTGAGGGCAAGACCACCACTACCGTGGGTCTGGCCGACGGCCTGAAGAAGCTGGGCAAGAATGTGATGGTGGCCCTCCGTGAGCCCTCTCTCGGTCCCGTGTTCGGTGTCAAGGGCGGTGCTGCCGGCGGCGGCCATGCGCAGGTGGTGCCTATGGAGGACATCAACCTCCACTTCACCGGTGACTTCCATGCCATCGGTGCTGCCAACAACCTGCTGGCAGCCATGCTGGATAACCACATTCAGCAGGGTAATGCCCTCGGCATTGATGTTAAGCGCATCGTTTGGAAGCGCTGCGTGGATATGAATGATCGCCAGCTCCGCAACATCGTCAACGGTTTGGGTGGCAAGATGCAGGGTGTACCCCGTGAGGATGGCTTCGACATCACCGTGGCCTCCGAGGTCATGGCCGTACTGTGCCTCGCCAGCGATATTCTGGATCTGAAGGCGCGTCTGGGCCGTATGGTGGTGGCGTACACTTATGATGATCAGCCTGTTACCGCCAAGGATCTGAAGGCTGACGGCGCCATGGCAGCTTTGCTGAAAGATGCTCTTAAGCCCAATCTGGTGCAGACTCTGGAGGGCACTCCTGCCCTCGTCCACGGCGGCCCCTTCGCCAACATCGCCCATGGCTGCAATAGCGTTATGGCTACTAAGATCGCCATGCGTCTGGGTGACTATACCGTTACCGAGGCCGGCTTTGGTGCTGACCTGGGTGCGGAGAAGTTTTTGGACATCAAGTGCCGTCTTGCCGGTCTGCGCCCCGATGCCGTGGTGGTGGTGGCTACCGTCCGGGCGCTGAAGAATCACGGCGGCGTGCCCAAGGCTGAGCTGAACAACGAAAATCTGGCCGCTTTGGAGGCCGGTATGCCTAACCTGCTGCGCCATGTGTCTAACATTAAGGATGTGTACGGCCTGCCCTGTGTAGTGGCCATCAATGCTTTCCCCACCGACACTGCTGCAGAGCTGAAGCTGGTGGAGGATAAGTGCCGCGAACTGGGTGTCAATGTGGCCCTCTCCGAGGTGTGGGCCAAGGGTGGCGAGGGCGGTATCGCCCTTGCAGAGGAGGTCGTTCGCCTGTGCAACAGCGAGAACAACTTCCGCTTTGCCTACGACACCGAGGATTCTATTGAGAAAAAGCTGACCGACATCTGCCAGCGCGTCTATCACGCCGATGGTGTGACACTCACTGCCGGTGCCAAGAAGCAGATGCAGCAGCTGGAGGCACAGGGCTTTGGCAAGATGCCTATCTGTATGGCCAAGACCCAGTATTCCTTCTCTGATGACCAGACGCTGCTGGGTGCCCCCGAGGGCTTTACCGTCACTGTCCGCAATCTGAAGGTCAGCGCCGGTGCCGGCTTCCTGGTTGCGTTGACCGGCGACATTATGACTATGCCCGGCCTGCCCAAGGTTCCCGCCGCTGAGAAAATCGATGTGGACGAGAACGGCAAGATCACGGGTCTGTTCTAAGAATCAGCATAAAACATCGTCTGCCGTCTTTTGCGGCAGGCGATGTTTTTGTTGCTCTATGTTACTTACCGTGCTATATTGCATAATGAGAGAAGCTGTTCGATAGGGGGAAAATCTGCATGAAGCCAACATCCCGAAAGAGAAATATCCGTCTGGCCTCGTTGTTGCTGACCCTGCTGCTGATTCTGTCTCTGATTGGCTGTGGAGCAGCACCGAGCGACGAGGGAAAGGACGATGCTATCAACACATCGACCAACGAGATAACGGACGATGTGATGGATGAAGGGAAAGACGAAGTGCAGGACGAAGCGGAGAAAGAACCCGTCCGCTCTATCGCACCTACCGTGCAGGACCCCTCCGTCTTTTTAGGTATTCTGCCCCTTTCCGAAGAGAAACTGAGCGAGAATGGAGCCACCGAGCCCTACAGCACCGTGGCCTATAAGGCTGAGGAAGAGGAGCCTGAGGAATCCAACGAAAACACCGCCGGCGGCAACAGCAGCAGCAGTAGTAGTGGCAGCAGTGGCGGAGGCGGAAGCGACTATGTCGCCCCCGGTTACGATCCCTATATCCCCGATGCATCCAAGCTGCAGTGCCTTACCTGTCGCGGTGACGGTGACTGCAACAGCTGTGGCGGCTCCGGGTATAAATTCAAAAACGACATCAGAAGCGATTGCACCCGCTGCACAGGCGGCAACTGTCCTGCCTGCGGCGGTAGCGGAACACGATAAGCAGACAAAAAGACCCGTGAATCTTCACGGGTCTTTTTGTTGCAACGGTGTTCACTTTATGGTAAAATAATCAGTTAGAGAAACGAGAAAGGGAAGTCTTTGCGATGACCGATTATTTCAATATACAACTGAAGGGCGACGACATCCACTCCATCTCCGCCATCGGCCTGGCCCACATGGGAGATGCCGTCTATGAACTGCTGGTGCGGACCTACCTCTGCGCCCACGGGAAGGCCACGGGCAAGGGGCTTCACCGCGCCACAGTGGAGCTGGTGCGTGCACCGCGACAGGCAGCGCTGTCCGAGCGTATCCTGCCCATTCTCACTGAGGAGGAGAGTGCCGTGTTCAAACGGGGACGCAATGCCAATGTCCATACTATCGCCCACAATGCCACCGTCGCCGAGTATCGGCAGGCTACGGCACTGGAGGCCCTGTTTGGTTGGCTCTATCTCAACAATGCCCACGAGCGTATCAATGAACTGTTCAACATCATGATGGAGGAAATCTAAATGCCGCTGGATGCCATCTGCCTGCAGGCAGTTGTCAATGAAATATCCCCTGCGCTGCTGGGCAGCCGCATCGAAAAGATCCAGCAGCCTGCCCGTGATCAGCTGGTGCTGCTGCTGCGAGGCAATCGCCGTCTCTTCCTCTGCGCCAATCCCAATCAGCCCCGTATCCACATGACGGAGCAGCTGCGGGATAACCCCTCCCAGCCCCCTATGTTCTGCATGCTGCTGCGTAAGCATATCGGCAATGGACGCATCGTGGCGGTGGAGCAGTCCCCCTTGGAGCGCGTGGTGACTCTCGCCATCGAGGCCACCGATGAAATGGGGGAGCAGAGCCGCTTTTCCCTCATTTTGGAGGCTATGGGCCGCAACACCAACTTGATCCTCACGGATAAGGATAATCGCATTGTAGATTGCCTCCGCCGTGTGGATTTGGAGATGTCCCAAGTTCGTCAGGTATTACCGGGTCTGTTCTACGAGTTGCCCCCCAAACAGGAAAAGTGCGACCCCCTTACCGTGACAGAGGACGCGTTCTTCCGCCTTCTCCGTGACGGGGAAAGTGCAGAGCAGCAGCTGACCGCTAAGTTCACCGCCATTTCCCCCCTCATTGCCCGCGAGATTGTCTATGCTGCCCACGGTGACAGCGACAGCACAGAAGTGGATGATCGCCTATGGTGTAGTTTTTCCCAGTGGCAGGAGATTGTAAAGTCTAAAAACTTCACACCAAATGTGCTGCTGCGGCAGGGGAAGCCCTTTGATTTTACCTATCAATCCATCGCCCAATATGGCAGTTATGGCGAGAGCGTACCTCAGGGGAGCTTCTCTACGCTGCTGGATACCTTCTATTCCCGCCGCGAGCAGGCCGAGCGAGTCAAGCAGCGGGGACAGGAATTGGTGAAAGCCGCCACCAATGCCCGTGACCGTGTCCGCCGTAAGATTGCCCTGCGAGAGAAGGAATACGCCCAGACCCAAGACCGCGAGACCCTCCGCATCCGTGGTGAGCTCATTACCGCCAACCTCTACCGTATGGAGCGGGGACAGCGTGTGCTGGAGGCGCAGAACTACTATGAAGAAGATTGTCCCACGGTGGAGATCCCTCTCGATGTGCGCCTTTCCCCCCAAGAGAACGCCGCCAAGTATTTTAAGCAGTACAACAAGGCCAAGACCGCCGAGAAGATGCTCACCGAGCTCATTACCTCGGGCAGAGAAGAGTTGCAATATCTCGAAAGCGTCCTGCAGGAGCTGCAGCTTGCCGAGAGTGAGCAGGACTTTATGGACATCCGCGCCGAGCTGGAAGCAGGCGGCTATCTCCGCAAACAGGGGAAGAAGGGCGGCTCATTCCAGCGTCCTTCCAAGCCCCGTGAGTTCCGCTCCACGGCAGGACTGCGTATTTTGGTAGGCCGCAACAACCGCCAAAATGACCGCTTGACCACCAAGGACGCGCAGAAGTGGGATGTGTGGCTACACACGCAGAAGATCCACGGCTCTCATGTGATCCTCTGCACCGACGGCGCAGAGCCCGACGAGCAGAGCATTTTGGAGGCGGCGCAGATTGCCGCTTACTTCTCCCAAGGTCGGGAAGGGGACAAGGTGGCAGTGGATTACACCCCCGTGAAGTTTGTAAAAAAGCCCGCTGCCAGCCGCCCCGGTATGGTGATCTACACCACCTATAAGACTATGTATGTCACCCCCGACGAGGAGCTGGTAAAGCGCTTGAGTGTGAAATGATGCTATCCATAGATTTTTTGTAAATAGAGAGGAAACGTTTATGAAGAAAACAGTCGTCACTGTCATCGGTCGTGATACCGTGGGGATCATCGCCAAGGTCAGCGCCAAGTGCGCCGAGTACGATGTCAATATCATCGACATCACCCAGTCCGTGCTGCAGGATATGTTCGTCATGGTGATGATGACGGATATCGCGGGTCTCAAATGCAGCTTCAAGGAGTTCTCCGAGGCTATGGATCAGCTGGGCAAGGAGCTAAACATGGAGATCCGCGTTATGCACGAGGATATTTTCAACTCCATGCACCGTATTTGATTGAGGGAAACGGCTATGATCAATCTCAATGATATTTTAGAAACCGTCAATATGATCCGGCAGGAGAATCTGGATATTCGCACCATCACCATGGGTATCTCTCTGCTGGACTGCGCCGACAGCGACATTGATCGCTCCTGTGAGAAGGTCTACGAAAAAATCGTCCGCTGCGCCGGGAATCTCGTAAAAACAGGCGAGGAGATTGAGGCGGAATACGGTGTGCCGATTATCAATAAGCGTATTTCCGTGACCCCTATTTCCATGTTGGTTGCCGTCTCCGGCGGCGATCCCGTGAAGTACGCCCACGCTTTGCAGCGTGCTGCCGACACCGTGGGTGTCAACTTTATCGGCGGCTTCTCCGCGCTGGTGCAGAAGGGCTTCTCTGCAGGTGATGTGGAGCTGATCCGCGCCATTCCCCGCGCCCTCAACGAGACACGCAACATCTGCGCCTCTGTCAATGTAGGATCTACCAAGGCGGGCATCAATATGGATGCCGTCAAGATGATGGGCGAGGTGATCCGCGAGAGCGCCGAGCTCACCGCTGACCGCGACTGTATCGGCCCTGCCAAGCTGGTGGTGTTCTGCAACGCTGTGGAGGATAACCCCTTCATGGCAGGTGCATTCCACGGTATCAGTGAGCCCGACTGCGTGGTGCATGTGGGCGTTTCCGGCCCCGGTGTCGTCCATGCTGCGCTGAAGAAGTGCGATGGCGACTTGGGCGAGGTGGCGGAGATCATCAAGCGTACCGCTTTCAAGATCACTCGCGTAGGTCAGCTGGTGGGTACGGAGGCTGCCAAGCGCCTCGGCGTACCCTTCGGTATCGTGGACCTGTCCCTTGCGCCCACCCCCGCTGTGGGCGACTCTGTTGCTCGCATCCTTGAAGAGATGGGCCTCGATGTCTGCGGCACCCACGGTACCACTGCTGCTCTTGCCATGCTCAATGACGCGGTGAAGAAGGGCGGCGTGATGGCCTGTAACTCCGTGGGCGGCCTGTCCGGTGCTTTCATTCCCGTGTCCGAAGATGAGGGCATGATCGCGGCGGCCCAGAGTGGTGATCTGAAGATCGAGAAGCTGGAGGCTATGACCGCCGTTTGCTCCGTAGGTCTTGACATGGTGGTGCTGCCCGGTGAGACTCCCGCCGAGGTGATTTCCGCCATCATCGCCGACGAGGCGGCCATCGGTATGGTGAACTCCAAGACCACTGCTGTCCGCGCCATTCCCGCCATTGGAAAGAAGGCAGGGGAGGGCTTGAACTTCGGCGGTCTGCTGGGTGAAGGCCCCATTATGGCGGTCAATCTCACCGCCAGTCCCAAGAAGTTCATTGACCGCGGCGGCCGGATCCCCGCCCCAATGCAGAGCTTGAAGAACTAAATAGAACTCAATCTCCCTGTCCAGTGGACAGGGAGATTTTAATATTGAGCGAAAAAATATTATCGATAAACATTAAAAAACTATTGACAATCGATAAGCGCTGTGATATGCTCACCTCATCAAGAATCCTTGGGAGGTAGGAAAGATGAAAGGACTTAACAAGGCTGCAACGATTATTACGAAGATTTTAGAGGTGTTCCACTGGGTGGGCACGGCACTGATGGCGGCGGCTACAATTTGTTCTGTTGCTGCACCTCAGCTGTTGAAGTATCTTGTCAGTATCGATGCCAAGGAGTGCTGCGGCGCAGAACTGTCGATTTACGGTTTTGAAGTGCATGCTCCTGTGGTGAATGGCAGTGTCGACATGACCATATTCCTGTTGTTCGGTATCGGCGCCACCATCATCTTTGTGCTGATGGCATTGGTGTTCCGCAATGTGTATCTTGTATTCAAAAAATCTGAAAACGCCACGCCCTTCCAGAAAGAGAATGTGTGCTGTCTCCGCAAGATCGGTATTTTCTCCATTGCTGTGCCTATTGTTGGCTTTATAATGAGCATCATCGTGCGCCTTGTTGCAGGTGATGTGGTGGAAGTCAGCGTGGGACAGAGCGGCATCTTCATGGGCATCGTGGTGCTGTGTTTGACCCAGTATTTCTCCTACGGTGCGGCACTGGAAGAAGATGTGGACGGCCTTGTGTAAGGAGAGCTTATGGGAAAAATTGTTCTTCACCTTGACCGCATGATGGTGGAGCGGAAAATCTCCCTCAATGAGCTTGCCGAGCGCGTGGGGATCTCCAATGTCAACCTCTCCAAAATTAAGAATAATAAGGTCACCGCTATCCGCTTTTCCACCCTCGCCGCCATTTGCGAGGTGCTGGAGTGCGATGCAGGGGATATTTTGGAGTTTCAAAAGGACTAAAAAAACTGCTCATCCCAATGGATGAGCAGTTTTCTCTTATTCGCCGTCGCGGCCGTTGTCGCGGAAGAGAAGGGTGATGCACCACAGGCCTGCGATGCCCACCAGTGAGTAGATGATGCGGCTGATAGTGCCCATCTGTCCACCGAAGAGGAAGGCCACGCAGTCAAAGCCAAACAGACCCACGCTGCCCCAGTTCAGTGCGCCCACGATCACCAGCACCAAAGCCAGCTTATCGATTAATTTCACGGAAAATTCCTCCTAAAAAACAGACTGCTGTCCCTATCTTACCCGTGTTGCAGTGAAATATACGAAAAAATTTTTTGTAGAAAGCTAAAAATTTTTGTATTTTCCGTTGCAAAGTGTGATGTGGCTATGGTATGATGTGAACAGGAACAAAGATCACGGAATGTGAAAAAGAAGAAATTTATATAAATTTGAGATTTTAAAGGAGGATTCCCATGAACAAGAAGTTTGAGAAGCTGGGCTTTTATCCCGCCGACATTCTGATGCCCAAAGGTCAGGACATGAACAAGTGGGCCGTTGTTGCTTGCGATCAGTTTACTTCCGAGCCGGAATACTGGCAGGCTGTGGAAGAGAAGGTGGGCGCTGATCCCTCTACTCTCCGTCTGATCCTCCCCGAGGCCAAGCTGAAAGACCCCAATGTGGAGAGCATTATCAGCGATATCAACGCCTCTATGAAGAAATATCTGGACGATGGCATTTTTGAGACCATGGGTGAGAGCCTCATCTATATTGAGCGTCAGCAGTCCGATGGGCGCATTCGCCACGGTCTTATCGGCATGGTGGATCTGGATGCCTATGACTTCACTCCCGGTTCCGGCGCATTGATCCGCGCCACCGAGGGCACGGTGCTGGATCGTATTCCTCCCCGTGCCAAGGTGCGCCGCAATGCCCCTATTGAGCTGCCTCATGTAATGCTGCTGATCGATAATCCCGAGCGCACTGTTATCGAGCCTCTCACTGCCGCCGCTGCAGGCATGGAGAAGATCTACGACTTCGAACTGATGCAGAACGGCGGTCACATCCGTGGCTACAAGCTGTCTGCAGAGCAGATCGATGCCGTTGCCGATGCGCTGGAAGGCCTCACCGCCGACAGCGCCATGCAGGAGAAGTACGGTGTCAGCGGTGTGGCACCCCTGCTGTTCGCTGTGGGCGATGGCAACCACTCCCTCGCCACCGCCAAGGCCTGCTACGAGGAGCAGAAGGCGGGCAAGACTCCCGAGGAGTATCTGGCACTGCCCGCCCGCTATGCGCTGGTGGAAGTGGTCAATAACCATGATGACGCCCTGCAGTTCGAGCCCATTCACCGCGTGGTGTTCGATATTGACCGGGAGAAGTTCATGGAGATGTTCATGGCAGCCTATCCTAATGCCTATGAGGGCAAGGGCGAAGGCCATGTGATCGAGTTCGTCTGGGAGGGTGTGGATACCTTCTATACTGTCCCTGATCCCAAGGTGCAGCTGGCTGTGGGTACCCTGCAGGCCGTCATCGACGACTATGTGAAGAATGTGGGCGGCGAGGTGGACTACATCCACGGTGACGATGTGACCCGTGAGCTGGGTGCCAAGGCTGGCAACATGGGCTTCCTGCTGCCTGCTATGGGTAAAGAGCAGCTCTTTAAGACCGTCATGGCCGACGGTGTCCTGCCTCGCAAGACCTTCTCTATGGGCCACGCTCAGGATAAGCGCTATTACATTGAGGCCCGCGCTATTCGCTGAATTCACAGTAGCAATTTTTAGAATAATAGGATATAATAGAGCCGTCCCCTTTTGGGACGGCTCTATTTTTACATAAGGAGACCTGTAACCATGACTATAACCGAGAAAGCTTACGCCAAGCTGAATCTGACACTGGAGGTGCTGGATAAGCGGGAGGACGGCTATCATAATATTGAGAGTATCATGACCACCTTGAACCTCCACGACACGGTAACGCTCACTGCCCACACAGGTGGCGAGTGCCGCCTCGTGTGCGATACGGCAGTGACGGAGAAGGCAGAGGACAACCTCTGCATGAAGGCTCTCCGCGCTTTCTTTGCTCATACCGGTATGGAATGTGATGGCGTGGATATCACGCTGGAAAAGCGTATTCCCATGCAAGCGGGTTTGGGCGGCGGCAGCGCCGATGCTGCAGCTGTGCTCCGCGCTCTGCAGAAGATCTATGCTCCCGAAATGCCCCGTGCCGAGTTGGAAGCTATTGCCGCCACGGTAGGCAGTGATGTTCCTTTCTGCGTGGGCGGCGGTACGCAGCTGGTGTGCGGCAGGGGAGAGGTGCTGACCCCTCTGCCCGATATGCCCAAGTGTACCTTTCTTATTGTTAAACCCAGGGAGGGCTATTCTACGGCTGAAATGTATGCCCGTCTCGATCACCGTGAGCTTGAGGAGCGCACCAACTGCCGCGAGATCACCGAAGTGGCGCTGCAGGTCAAGGAAGTCGTCACCCTGGCAGTGGGACTCCACAATGACTTTGAAGATGCCCTGCCTATGAACAGTGCCATCCCCATGATTCAGGAGACCATGCTGCGCCGCGGCGCATGGGGAACCGTCATGTGCGGCAGTGGCAGTGCGGTGGCGGGCCTGTACCGTACGGAGGAGGAGACAAAAGAGACGCTGGAGGTATTGGATATCAGCGGCTGGGATTATTTTGTTACGGAACCTGTATAAAATCGAAAAACACCGTCCATAGTAGAGAAAACTGCTACATAAGGACGGTGTTTTTTATGAAACGACTTCATAAATGGGAACTTGCGCTGCTGCTGGGTTTGTGTGCGGTCCTGCTGTGGGGTGCCTGGAGTGTTCGTCAGCAACAGGATTTATCCCGTAAGATGATCCGCCTCCATGTGATCGCCCATTCCGACAGTGCCGAGGATCAGGCGCTGAAGCTGCAGGTGCGGGACAGGGTGTTGGACTATGCCACCGCCGTGCTGCAGCGGAGTGCGGACATGACGGCGGCGCAGCAGGAGCTGCAGCAGGAGCTGCCCCGCATTGAGTCCATTGCCCGTGCCGCTGTAGCGGCAGAGGGGTATGACTACGCTGTTACCGCCTCACTGGGACAGGCAGAATTCCCCCTGAAGGAATACGATGGATTTTCTCTCCCTGCAGGGGAATATACGGCACTTCGTCTTGTCATTGGTGAGGGAGAGGGGCAGAACTGGTGGTGCGTGGTATTCCCACCTCTTTGCACCGCTGCCGCCTGTGATTTCACCGAGACGGCGCTTGATGCAGGAATGACGGAGGAGGATATTGCGCTTATCACCGAATCTGAGGGCTATGTGCTGAAATTCCGTGCCTTGGAGCTGTGGCAACAGTTGCGGCAGCGGATGGGAAAGTGAAAAAAGACCGTTGATGCCAGTGCATCAACGGTCTTTATTTTCAGCCATCCATACCGCAGGCAGTAGCCTGCTGAATAAGAGCGCGGTCATTTATCACCGCATCGTAGAAGCGGAAGCCTCCTGCGAAGTTATAGGCATCGTAGCCGCTGCCAGCCAGAATACGGCAGGCGATGTAACTGCGCAGACCGCTCTGGCAGATGACATACACAGGCTTATCCTTCTCGATTTCCCCCAGTCGCTCCCGGAGTTCATCCACAGGGATGTTGGTAAAGCCCTGAATATGGCCCCGGCGGAACTCACCCACCGTACGGGTATCCAGCAGTGTTACACTGCCGTCACGGGGCAGAGAGGGGACATCCTCCAAATGCCATTGCCGCAGAGTTCCTCTGGCGATGTTATCGATCATAAAGCCCGCCATATTTACGGGGTCTTTGGCAGAGGAGTAAGGGGGCGCATAGGCCAGATCCAGATCTTTCAGTTCTGTGGCCTTCAGCCCTGCATGGATGGCGGTGGCCAGTACATCAATGCGCTTATCCACGCCGTCGTAGCCTACGATCTGTGCGCCCAGCAGACGATAGGTGCTCTTTTCAAAAACAACCTTCATTGTCATCACCTTGCCGCCGGGATAGTATCCTGCATGGCTCATGGGGGAGAGAATCACGCTCTCCGTGTCCAATCCCGCCTTACGTGCATTTGTCTCGTTAACACCGGTGGTGGCCGCCGTCATGTCAAACACCTTGATGACACTACTGCCCTGTGAGCCGCGGTAGCGGCTGTCACCGCCGCAGATATTGTCGGCGATGATGCGGCCCTGCTTATTGGCGGGACCTGCCAGGGAAAGAAGCGTGTCCAAACCGGTGACGCTGTGCCTTACCTGAACAGCATCGCCTGCGGCGTAGATGTCGGGCACTGAGGTCTCCATGCGGTCATTGACCACAATGCTGCCTTTCAGACCCAGTTCGATGCCCGCCTCCTTTGCCAGTGTCGTATCGGGGGTGACACCGATGGCCAGTACCACCATATCCCCATGGAGCGGAGCCCCATCTTTCAGCAGCACATCCACACCACCGTCGCGGCGTTCGAAGCCCTCCACCGTATGCCCTAACATCAGCTTGACCCCGTGGCGGCGCATCTCGGCATGGATGAAGGCGGCCATATCGGCATCAAAGGGGTTCATCAGCTGTTTGGGACGCTGCACGATTGTGACCTCCATCCCCAATTCCCGCAGGTTCTCTGCCAGTTCCAGGGCGATAAAACCGCCTCCTGCCAGCACCACAGACTTAGGGTGATGGGTGTTGATATAGTCCTTGATGGCGAAGGTGTCCTCCACAGTGCGGAGGGTAAAGACATTGTCTAACTCTACACCGCTGAGGCGAGGCCGGGTAGGTCTGGCGCCGGGAGAGAGGATCAGTTTGTCGTAGTGCTCCTCAAAGGACTCACCTGTGGTGAGATTCTTTACCGCTACCACCTTTCTCTCCGGGTAGATGGCGGTGACCTCATGGCATACCCGCATCTCCACGCGGAAGCGGGCGAAAAAACTCTCCGGTGTCTGCAATGTCAGCTCTTCGGGATCGACGATTACATCACCAATATAATAGGGGAGGCCGCAGTTGGCATAGGAAATGAAACCGGAGCGCTCGAACACTACGATCTCAGCCTGCTCGTCCAGCCTGCGAATTCTAGCCGCAGCAGTTGCACCGCCTGCTACGCCGCCTACGATCACAACTTTCATCTTATCGTTCCACCTTTCCTGAGTATGCGGCGATGCCGCCGATATTGTGAACCTGTGAATAGCCAAGCTGCCGCAGTACCTTTACTGCCTCTCGGCTCCGTGCCCCGGAATAGCAGTATACGAACAGCTCCTTGTCACGATTTTGCACTACTGAGGGAAGTTTGTCAATTACCTGCAGCGGAACATTTTCACTTCCTGGAATATGTCCTTCCCGATACTCCTGGGGTGAACGGACATCCAGCAGCAGGGCATCGGAGGCATTGCGGAAATCCTGTATTCCCTGGTTGATATCAGATTGTTTGAACAAATTGAAAAAGCTCATGTGCCTGACCTCCTTATCTTTCTGTTTTTTTTAGTATAGCCTAAGACTGGTAGGATTTCTGTGACAAAAGTCACCAAATACCGGTTATTATATCCAATTAGCTGTCATTTTTTTGCGACACCCTGTTCTTTGCCACTGTAAACTCTTTTCTTATACCGCAATATCGTGTATAATAAGAAAAAACGCACCACAGGAGGAAAGAGACTATGCTGACCATCTTGATTGGCCGCGCCGGCAGCGGTAAGTCTGCAACGGTACTTTCACAATTGAATACCCGGCGCCATGAGCGTGGACAGATCCTTCTTGTGCCGGAGTATACCTCCCACGAGGCGGAGATGGATCTGCTGAAATCCTGTGGTGACACCGCCTCGGCCAGTGCGGAAGTGGTGAGTTTTGCCAGCCTTGCACGCCGTATTCTGGCCGAAACAGGCGGCGGCGCTGACTTTACGCTGGATGGTGGCGGCAAGCTTCTGACCATGCGCCGCAGTCTGGAGGATATGAGAGAGCAGCTCTGCGTGTTCGGCAAAGCCTCCCGCCGTGCCGTCTTTCTGCAGCAGCTCACCGATCTGATGGATGAGTTCTATGCCTATAATATCGTACCTGAGACGCTCCACAAGCGGGTAGCGGATATAGAAGGCACTATGGGTGATAAGCTCCGTGATCTGGCCTACATTTTTACCGCCTATGATGCCCGTCTCCACAGCGGGAATATCGACAGCCGCGGCCGTCTGGAGAAGTTGTGCGATCATCTTCATGAGAGCCACTATTTCGACGAAAAAGATCTGTATGTGGACGGTTTCTCCTTCTTTACCAAGCAGGAGGAGCGGATTCTCGGCTATGCACTGCGCCATTGCCACAGTGTTACCGTGACGCTGCTGGGTGAGCAATACAGCTTTGATCTTTTTCAGAATACCACCGCGCAGCGTCAGCGTCTGGTGCGCCTTGCCAACGAGGCAGGTGTGGCCCATCGTCTACAGTTTTTAAAACACGACAATACCGGCGCACTCTCCCATTTGGAGGCTTGTTTCTTCGGCGCTGATGAACCCTACGAGGGAGACGATGCCGCAGAGCATCTGGCACTGTATGAGGCCAGCGATGCCTATGCTGAGGTGGAGTATGTCAGCGCAGAAATCCGCCGCCTTGTGACGGAAGAGGGATACCGCTATCGTGATATCGCCGTGGCCTGCCGTGATATGGAGCGCTATGGCACCTTGTTGGAGATGGTGCTGCGCCGGGACGGTATCAGCGCCTACATGAGCCAGCGCCGCGATCTGACGGAGAAAGCGGTCATCACCATGATCCTCTCCGCAGTGGATGCAGTGACAGGTGGCTTTGAGTACGAGGATATGTTCCGCTGTCTTAAAACGGGCCTTGCAGGCATCAGCCGCGACGAGTGTGATCTGCTGGAGAATTATGTGATCCGCTGGGACATACACGGCTCTATGTGGCTGCGGGAGCAGCCCTGGACGGCCCACCCGGATGGCTACGGACTTGAGATCAACGACCGCGCCGCTGCCCAGCTGGAGCAGATCAATCGTATCCGCGAGATACTGCGTCCCCATTTCGCCGCCCTCTATGAGGGACTGAAAGGTGAGAGTAAGGGGGCGGATAAAGCCCGTGCGCTCTATCATTTTGCTGCTTCCTGCGGTGTACCGGAACAGCTGCGTGTAAAGGCGGACACCTTAACGGCGGCGGGAGAGGTGCAGCAAGCGGAGGAGTATGTGCAGTTGTGGAGTATCTTCTGCGGTGTGCTGGATCAGTTCGTGGAGATCCTGGGCACAGAGACAATAGACGGAGAGGAATTTGCCCGTCTGCTCCGTCTGGTGCTGAGCCGTTACAGTGTGAGCACTATCCCTGCCACGCTGGATCAGGTGAAGGTCAGTGAGATCACCCGAAATGACCGTCACCGCGTACGGGCCATGTTTCTGTTAGGGGCCAACGACTCGGTATTACCCCGGGTGGAGATGCAGGGTGGCATTCTGGATGAGGCAGCCCGCAAAGCTATGAGTGAGCGTGATCTGCCTCTGTCTGATGCTACCTTCGATGCTCTGGACAACGAACTGCAGAATATTTATGCCTGTCTGGCTCAGCCCACCGACTATTTGCATATCAGCTGGTGTTGCAGCGACAGTGCCGGCACGGAGCTACGCCCCTCTTTCGTGGTGGAGCGCACCGCCAGACTGTTCCCCACACTCCGTATCCGCCGTGAGGATGGCAGCTATCGCCTGCGGCTGGAAAGCACGGCCCTGTGTCAGGCAGCGGAGGATACGCGGCTATGGCGCTACTTCCGCGACAGTGGTCGGTGCCACAGCGTTCTGGATGCCATGGAGCGGGCGCGAACCATGACCAAGGGGAAATTGTCCCCCGCCGCAGTAGAGGGACTCTACGGCAAGACGCTGGCTATGTCTGCCAGTCGTATGGACAATGCCAACTCCTGCCATTTCAGCTATTTTATGCGCTATGGACTCCGGGCCAAGGAGCGCAAGAGTGCCGCCTTTGAGGCTCCTGAGATCGGTACCTTTGTCCACTATCTGCTGGAGAATGTCAGCCGTGATGTGAAGGAACAGGGTGGTTGGGCTAAGGTAGAAAGTGCTGCACTCCATGAGATGGTGCGCATATATGTGGAACGCTATGCCGCCGAGGAGATTGATCGGTATGAGGAGAAAACACCTCGGTTCAAATATCTGTTCCGCCGCCTTCGTGAGACGGCCTATGATATCATCGATAATATTGCCGAGGAGCTGCGTGATTCCGATTTCGTCCCTATAGCTTTTGAACTTGGTTTCGGCGGCCGTGATGGTGCGCTGCAGCCTATTACCGTGACGGAAGGTGGGGCACAGCTTTCTCTGTCCGGTAAGGTAGACCGCATTGACGGCTGGCTGAAGGATGGAAAACTCTATCTCCGCGTGGTGGACTATAAGACGGGAAAGAAGGCTTTTGACCTTACCGATGTGCGCTATGGCCTCGGTTTACAGATGCTTTTGTATCTCTTTACCCTTGAAGAGAAGGGGAGTGCCTATTTCGGCAAGGAGATCGTCCCCGCCGGTGTACTGTATCATCCTGCCCGCAGCGAGATTCTGCGTCTTGAGCGGAACACAGAGGAGGAAAAGATCGCCGCCGCGCTCCGCAAGAGCGTGCAGCGCACAGGCCTTGTGCTGGGTGAGCCGGCGGTTCTGCAGGCCATGGAGCACAGCGCGTTGGAAAAGCCTGCCTTCCTGCCCATCAGCGTCAACAAGGACGGAAAGCTAAGCGGTGGCATCGCATCGGCAGCCCAACTGGGTAAACTGGGCCGCTATGTAGACAAACTGCTGCACGATATTACCCGGGAAATTGCCTCCGGTAACATTGATGCCGATCCCTATGCCCGCGGCCCTCAGGAGGATGCCTGCACCTATTGTCCCTTTGCCTCGGCCTGCTATTTTGACAAGCAGAGGGACACTATGCGGTATTTGAAGAAAACGCCGCCGGAAGAATTCTGGCAGCTGGTAGAAAAAGAGACGGAGGAGGTGGAACAACATGGCTGATGTAAAGCTGACACCCCAACAGCAGAGCGCAGTAAAAAACCGTGGCGGCAGCCTGCTGGTCTCCGCCGCCGCTGGTTCAGGTAAAACCAAGGTGCTGGTGGAGCGCCTCTTCGGCTATATGGCCGAGGAATCGCGGAATGTGGATGATTTCCTCATTATCACTTATACCAAGGCGGCCGCAGCCGAACTCCGTGGTAAGATCGCCGTAGAATTGAGCCGCCGTGTGGCAGCCCAGCCGGATAACCACCATCTGCGCCGTCAACTCTACCGGGTCTATCAGGCAGACATCAAGACGGTGGATGCGTTCTGTGCATCGCTGCTGCGGGAGAATGCCTATCTCCTACCCCCTGTGGGAGGGCGAAATCTGACCCCCGATTTCCGCGTACTGGACGAGCAGGAGGCGAAGCTTCTGCGCCAGCGTGTGCTGGATCGTGTGTTGGAGGAGTTCTATAAAAAAATGGATGCACAGCGCAGTCATCTGGTGGAGACACTGGGTGTAGGCCGCGATGACCGTGCCCTCAGTGAGCTGGTACTGGAACTGTATGGAAAGCTCCAGAGCCACCCTTATCCGTTGCACTGGCTCAGTGAGGTACGCCACCGCTGGGAACATCTGCCCGAGAGCATCCAGGAGACAGCGTACGGCCACCTCCTGATGGATGGCGCTGCCCACCGTGCTCTGTTTTGGGCGGAGCGTTTGGAGGAGACGGTGGCCTCCCTTACAGAGGAGAAGGTTGTAGAGTCCTACGCGGAGACAGTGCTGGACGGTGCCGCGCAGCTCCGTGCCTTTGCTGCTGCTCCTACATGGGATGAGCGCTTTGCCCGTGTGCCTGTGTTTGGCAAACTGAAGGCGGTGCGTGGAGAGAGTTTAGAGAAAGAGCTGGTCAAACGCCTTGTTAAGCAGTGTAAAGATGACTTGAAGAAGTTCGCTGCCGCCTTTACCATTACCTCTGAGGAGCATTTGGAAGATCTCTCTGCCATGGCGCCCGCCATGCTGGCACTGGCTGATCTTACGACGGAGTTCAGCGATGCCTACCAGAGAGAGAAAGTGCGTCTTGGTGCGTTAGACTTCTCCGATCAGGAGCACTACGCCGTGGAGCTGCTGCTGGATAAGGAGGGGAAGCCCACGGAGCTGGCACAGCAGGTGTCACAGCGCTACTGTGAGATCATGGTGGATGAGTACCAGGATACCAACGAGGTGCAGAACTGTATTTTTGCCGCTATCTCCCGACAGGGACAGAATCTCTTTACTGTGGGGGATGTCAAGCAGAGCATCTATCGGTTCCGCTTGGCAGATCCTACCATCTTCCTTGAAAAGTATTTGCGCTTTACAGATGCGGAGAATGCGGTGGATGGTCAGGAACGGCGTATTGTCCTCTCTCGAAACTTCCGCTCTCGCAGCGAAGTGCTGGAGGCCACCAATTTCATCTTCCATAACATCATGTCCCCCGATGTGGGGGAGATGGCCTACGGTGAACAGGAGGCCCTCTATTTCGGTGCAGCCTATTATCCTGAGGCGGAGCAGCGGGAGGCGGAGTATCATCTTATTTCTGTGGAGGATACAGAAGAGGAGCGCTTTGACCGCACCGCCGTAGAGGCGGACTTTGTGGCGGCACAGATTGAAACAATGCTTGCCGAGGGCTATGCTGTCCACAGTGGTGACGGCACCATGCGCCCCTGTCGCGCCGACGACTTTGCTATTTTGATGCGGGCCCCCAATGCGCGGCTCAATGCCTTTACTGCGGCGCTGACCCGCCGTGGGATCCCCTGCGGCGTGGAGGAGGGAGAAGCCTTCTTTGAGACGGTGGAGATCGCTGTGGCTTTCGCTATGCTGCAGCTCATCGACAATCCCCGCCAGGATGTGCCTCTTATCTCCGTGCTGCGCTCACCGCTCTATGGATTCAGTGCCGATCGTCTGGCGGATATCCGTATGCACCGGCGGGATGGAGATTACTACGAGGCACTGCTCCTGGATCAAGGGGAGGATACCGCTGCATTCTTGGCCGATCTCACCATGCTCCGGGAGACAGCGCGTGAGGAACACGCCGATACAGTGCTGTGGCAGATGCTGCACCAGTGCCGCTTTTTGGCGGTGTTTGGTGCTATGCCCGGCGGCGTGGCGCGGCGGCAGAATCTGTTGTCCCTCTACGCCTACGCCCGCACAATGTCCGGCGCGGGAAAGGCACGGCTGTTTGACTTCGTGATGCATCTGCGGCGCTTGCTGGAGACGGGACAGAAGCCACCTCTGGCAGGTCGGGCTACCGTAGGCGGTGTGCGCCTCATGTCGATCCATAAATCCAAAGGCTTGGAGTTCCCTATTGTGTTTCTCTGTGACTTGTCCAAGCGTTTCAACACCATGGATCTCCGCCCACCGGTACTGGTACATCCTCAACTGGGTTTGGGTTGTGAGCGAGTGGATCGTACCCGTCGCATCCGCTATGATACCCTCAGCAAGACGGCACTTTCGGCAAAACTGCAGCGGGAGAGTCTTTCTGAGGAAATGCGTATCCTCTATGTCGCCCTGACCCGCGCACAGGAAAAATTGATCGCCGTAGACTGTCGTCGCCATCTTTCCACAGCTATCGAAAAACTGTCGGTTTCTGCTCGACTCCCTGTGCCGCCGGAGGCAGTAGGCAGCGCCACCTGCCTCGGTGACTGGCTGCTCCAACCGCTGCTCAGTACGGCGGAGGGGCAGAAAGCCTGCTTCCTGGCCGGTGTGGATTGTCCCGTGGCCGATGCCGCGGGTGGCGGCTGGCGTGTAAAGGTATGGGAGAATCCCACTGCAGCCCTCAGAGAGAAAGTGGGTGACGGCAGCTTGTCCGACCTGCCGCAGGAGGAGACAGTTCCCTTTGATCCTGCCCCCTTAGAGGCGGTATACGGCCATGAGCGCGCGACGGTAATCCCTACCAAGGTCACCGCTACGCAGCTGAAAGGGCGCATGATGGATGAGGAACTAACCGATGCTGCCCACCACACCCGTATCCGGGCGGCGGCCTTTGATATTCCACAGTTTTTGAAGCCCCATGTGGAGATCACCGCTACCGAGCGAGGAACTGCCGTCCATACGGTGATGCAGTATCTTGATTTTTCCACTGAGCCCAATACAGCAGCTGTGGCTGACGCGGTGGAACAGCTTCGGCAGCGTAAGCTTCTCAGCGACCGGCAGGCTGAGGCGGTGGATTGCGGCCTCATTGCCCGTTTTCTGGCATCGCCTCTGTGTGAGCGGATCCGTAGAGCGGAGACTGTCTATCGCGAGTATCGCTTTGCTGTGCTGGTGGATGCCGCCATCTATGATACTGCAGCGACGGGGGAGGAGATGGTACTGCAAGGCGTTGCCGACTGCGCCTTTGTGGAGAACGGAAAACTCATTGTGGTGGACTTCAAGACTGACCGTGTGCATGACGAGGAACTGCAGCAGCGAGCTGAGAGCTATCGTTCGCAGCTTAATGCCTACGCCCACGCACTGGAGAAGATCCTGTGTCTGCCGGTGGGTGAGAAGATCGTCTACTTTTTCCACAAAGATTCTGCAATTTCTTTGTAAAAAAGGCTTGCATTATTGTTCAAGGTGTGGTATTATCACAGTTGCGTTTGCAGGTTTTGCATCCGACAAGTGTACCAGAAAGGGGTGAACAAGAGCAATGAAGGAAGGAATCCATCCCAATTATCAGCAGACTACTATTAAATGCGCCTGCGGTAA
>JAFQCJ010000026.1 GCA_017416445.1 Oscillospiraceae bacterium
CAGGGGCAACATACGGGCCTTTTTCGATAGATCTGCTCATATTTACTTGCCTCCTTACTTCACGTTACGACGCTTGACAATGAACTTGTCAGTGGGGTTCTTCTTCTTACGAGTCTTGTAACCCAGAGCAGGCTTGCCCCAAGGAGTGACAGGACCGGGACGGCCCACGGGGGACTTACCCTCACCACCGCCGTGGGGGTGATCGCAGGGGTTCATGACGCTACCGCGGACGGTGGGACGCCAACCCATGTGACGCTTACGACCGGCCTTACCGATCTGGATGTTCTCGTGATCGATGTTACCAACCTGGCCGATGCAGGCCTTGCAGTTGGTGCGGATGATGCGAACCTCGCCGGAAGGCATACGGACCTGGGCATCAGTGCCCTCCTTAGCCATCAGCTGAGCATAGGTACCAGCGGAGCGAACCAGCTGAGCGCCCTTGCCGGGATGCATCTCGATGTTGTGGATAACGGTACCAACGGGGATGTTGGACAGAGGCAGGCAGTTGCCGGGCTTGATGTCGGCGGTGGCGGAGGACAGAACCTTGTCACCAGCGGCCAGACCCACGGGAGCGATGATGTAACGCTTCTCGCCGTCGGCATACTGCACCAGCGCGATGTTGGCGCTGCGGTTGGGATCGTACTCCAGACGCAGGACAGTGGCTTCCATATCCACCTTGTCGCGCTTGAAGTCGATGATACGATACTTGCGCTTCTCGCCGCCGCCGCGATGACGGACGGTGATGTGGCCATAGCTGTTGCGACCAGCGTGCTTCTTCAGGACCTCGGTCAGGCTGGCCTCGGGCTTAGCGTGCTTATCAACACCGTCGAAGCCGGAGACAGTCATGTGTCTGCGGGAAGGGGTGGTCGGCTTAAAAGTTTTGATAGACATTCTCTAACACTCCTTCCTTTCTTACACCATACCCTCGAAGAACTCGATGGTCTTGGAATCCTGAGTCAGCTGGACATAAGCCTTCTTCCAGCTCTTGCGGGTGCCGGGACGGCCGGCGCCCAGACGCTTGGCCTTACCATCGTAGTTGATGGTGTTGACCTTAGCGACCTTCACACCGAAGATGGTCTCAACGGCGTTCTTGATCTCCACCTTACCGGCGTTGGGAGCGACCTCGAAGACGTACTTCTTCTCAGCGGTAGCAGCCATGGAGCGCTCGGTGATGATGGGACGGATAATGATGTCGTAAACGTTCATTATGCGAACACCTCCTCGATTACTGCGAGGGCTTCCTTATCCAGAACCAGGTTCTTGGCCTTGAGGATGTCATAGACATTGATCAGGTTGGCCATAGCGGTCTCGACGCCGGGGATGTTGCGGGCGCTCTTGATGACATTCTCGTTCTTGACGGGAGTGACAACCAGAGACTTACCCTCGGCCTTGATGGCGCCCAGGAAAGCGCGGAAGTCCTTGGTCTTGATGTTGTCCATCTTGATGGAATCAACAACGATGATCTCGCCGGCAGCTGCCTTGGCAGACAGAGCGGACTTGAGAGCCAGTCTCTTAACCTTCTTGTTCAGAACATAAGAGTAGCTGCGGGGCTTGGGGGCAAACACGATGCCGCCGTGGGTCCACTGAGGAGCACGGGTGCTGCCCTGACGGGCGTGGCCGGTACCCTTCTGACGCCAAGGCTTCTTGCCGCCACCGGAGACCTCTGCGCGGGTCAGAGCACTCTGGGTACCCTGACGGCAGTTGGCCAGATGGTTCTTAACCACTTCATGGACGACAGCCTGATTGGGCTCGATGCCGAAGATAGCATCGTTCAGTTCGACAGAACCGACGACCTCGCCGGTCATGTTGACAACATTGATAGTAGACATTACCTTGAGCACTCCTTTCCTTACTTATTACGGGCAGATGCCTTCTGGGGATTACGGCCGGAGGCCTTCTGGGGATTGTTGCTGATGCCGGACTCGACATTCTTGACACGGTGAGTCTTGACGGTGGTCTTCAGCAGCACCAGGCCGCCCTTGCAGCCGGGGATGGCGCCGCGAACAGCAACCAGGTTCAGCTCGGGATCAACCTTGACCACTTCCAGGTTCTGGATGGTGATCTGATCGCCGCCCATCTGGCCGGCGCCGATCTTGCCCTTGAAAATACGGGCGGGATCGATGGGACCCATGGAACCGGCGTGACGATGGACGGGACCACCGCCGTGGCTCATGGGAGTGCGGCCAGCGTTGTAACGCTTCACAACACCCTGGTAGCCGTGACCCTTGCTGGTGCCGGTCACGTCAACCCACTCGCCCTCTTTGAAGGTGTCGGCCTTGATGACATCGCCGATGTTCAGCTCGGCGGCGTTATCCAGATCGAACTCACGCAGGTACTTCTTGGGGCCAACATTTGCCTTGTTCAGGTGGCCCATCTCAGGCTTGGTCAGACGCTTCTCAGAAACATCCTCAAAGCCCAGCTGCACGGCGTTGTAGCCGTCCTTTTCGACAGTCTTCTTCTGCACGACGACGCAGGGACCTGCCTCGATAACGGTAACAGGGATCACCTTGCCGTTTTCGTCGAAGATCTGAGACATGCCGACTTTTTTGCCGATAATTGCTTTCATGTATGATCCTCCTATAAGGTTATTGGTCGACATAGTTCAATCGGTGCATTGGCCACCGACCGCTTGCTCTGCCGACGTAACCCGTCCGTCTCACGCAAGTCGACGGACTTGGGTTGCAAGCATTGTTTGTTGAATCTCGCTGTACTATATTTAATATAGTGTCTTACAGCTTGATCTCGATCTCCACACCGGCGGGCAGATCCAGAGCCATCAGGGCCTCGACCGTCTTGGGGGTGGAATTGGTGATGTCGATCAGTCTCTTGTGAGTGCGGCGCTCGAA
>JAFQCJ010000027.1 GCA_017416445.1 Oscillospiraceae bacterium
AAACGCTCACCGGTACGGCCGTCGTACAGCCAGGTCTTGCCCTCGGGGTCAAGGCCGGCCAGCTCGAGAGCCTCGGTGATATCTTTATCGGTAGCGCCGTCGAAGATGGGGGTGGCCACCTTCCAGCCCAGCTTCTGGGCAGCGTAGCCCAGATGGACCTCCAGCACCTGACCGATGTTCATACGGGAGGGAACGCCCAGGGGGTTCAGCACGATGTCCAGAGGCGTACCGTCGGGCAGGAAGGGCATATCCTCCTGAGGCAGCACGCGGGAGACAACGCCCTTGTTACCGTGACGACCGGCCATCTTATCGCCCACCTGGATCTTGCGGCGCTGGGCAATGTAGACGCGGACCACCTGATTGATGCCGGGCCCAAGCTCGTCGCCGTTCTCGCGGGAGAACACCTTGGCATCCACCACGATGCCGCTCTCGCCGTGAGGCACCTTCAGAGAGGTGTCGCGGACCTCCCGGGCCTTCTCACCGAAGATAGCGCGCAGCAGCCGCTCCTCGGCAGTGAGGTCGGTCTCACCCTTGGGGGTAACCTTACCCACCAGGATGTCGCCGGCATGGACCTCGGCACCCACGCGGATAATACCACGCTCGTCCAAATCCTTCAGTGCATCCTCACCCACATTGGAGATATCGCGGGTGATCTCCTCGGGTCCCAGCTTGGTGTCGCGGGCGTCGATCTCGTACTCCTCGATGTGGATGGAGGTATACACATCCTCCTTCACCAGACGCTCGTTCAGCAGCACGGCGTCCTCGTAGTTGTAGCCTTCCCAGGTCATGAAGCCCACGAGAATGTTGCGGCCCAGCGCAATCTCGCCCTGATCGGTGGCGGGACCGTCGGCCAGCACGGTGGGATCTTCGCCGCCGTGGACACGCTCACCCACCTCCACGATGGGCTTCTGGTTGATGCAGGTGCCGTGGTTGGAGCGGAGGAACTTAATGAGCTTATACTCCTTGGTCTCGCCGCTGTCGTACTTGACGGTGATGCTCTCGGCATCCATCTTCTCCACCACGCCATCGCCCTCGGCCAGCACAGCCACCTCGGAGTCGAGGCAGATCTTGTGCTCCATACCGGTACCCACGATGGGTGCCTCGGGCTTCAGCAGAGGCACAGCCTGACGCTGCATGTTGGCGCCCATCAGTGCGCGGTTCGCGTCGTCGTTGGGCAGGAAGGGGATCATGGCAGTAGCGATGGAGACCATCATGCGGGGGGAGACATCGATGTAGTCCACATTGGCGCGGTCCACTTCCACGATCTCGTCGCGATGACGGCAGGTGATACGCTTGTTGGTGAGGCAGCCGTTCTCATCCACGGGCTCGGCAGCCTGACCGACAACATACTGATCCTCCACATCAGCGGTCATGTAGGTGATCTCCTCGGAGACATAACCGGTGGTGTGATCCACAGCGCGGAAAGGTGCCTCGATAAAGCCGTATTCATTGACACGGGCATAGGTGGACAGATAGGAGATCAGGCCGATGTTGGGACCTTCGGGGGTCTCGATGGGGCACATACGACCATAGTGGGAGTAGTGCACATCGCGGACTTCCATGTTGGCGCGCTCACGGCTGAGGCCGCCGGGGCCCAGAGCAGAGAGACGGCGCTTGTGGGTCAGTTCGGCCAGAGGGTTGGTCTGATCCATGAACTGGCTCAGGGGGCTGGAGCCGAAGAACTCCTTGATAGCGGCGGTGACGGGACGGATATTGATGAGGCTCTGAGGCGTCACCACATCCAGATCCTGAATGGTCATACGCTCGCGGATCACGCGCTCCATACGGCTAAAGCCGATGCGGAACTGGTTCTGCAGCAGCTCACCCACGCAGCGCAGACGACGGTTACCCAGATGGTCGATGTCATCCTTGGTCACGAGGCCTGCAGCCAGTGCGTTCATATAGTTGATGGAGGCGAAGATATCGTCCACGATAATGTGCTTGGGCACCAGGTCATCGGCGTGGAGGCGGCACTGCTCCATGAGCTCGTCGCCCTCATACTGACCCAGCAGCTCCTGCAGCACATCGAAGCGGACATGCTCCTTGATGCCGCAGCAGGCCTTGGGATCGAAGTCCACATAGCGGGACATATCGCACATACCGTTGGTAAAGATGCGGATGACCTTGCCGCTGTCCAGCGTCACGCTGATCTCCTTGACACCAATGGCATCCATCTCGGAGCACATCTCGGCGGTAAGGACGGTGCCATCCTCGTACAGCAGCTCACCGGTGGCGGGGTGGGCCACAGGCAGGGCCAGCTTCTGGCCGCGGGCACGGGTCCAGAAGGTCAGCTTCTTATTGAACTTATAGCGGCCCACGATGCTCAGATCGTAACGGCGGGGATCGAAGAACAGATTCTGCAGCAGAGTCTGGGCGCTGTCCACCGTGGGGGGCTCGCCGGGACGGAGCTTGCGGTAGATCTCCAGCAGGGCCTCCTCGTAGCTCTTGCAGCTGTCCTTCTCCAGGGTTGCCACAATGCGCTCATCATCACCGAAGCGCTCCAGGATCTCCGCATCGGTCTTGAGACCCAGGGCGCGGATGAGGCAGGTGATGGGCAGCTTGCGGTTCTTGTCGATACGGACCCAGAACACCTCGGAGGTATCGGTCTCGTACTCCAGCCATGCGCCGCGGTAGGGGATCACCGTAGAGGTCATGAGGGGCAGATCGGTCTTGAGATCGATCTCCTTGCCATAATAGATGCCGGGAGAGCGGACGATCTGAGAGACCACCACGCGCTCTGCGCCGTTGATAACGAATGTGCCGGAGTGGGTCATCAGGGGGAAATCGCCCATGAAGATCTCCTGCTCCTTGATCTCACCCGTCTCCTTGTTGTGCAGACGCACACGCACTTTCATGGGAGCGGCATAGGTTGCATCCCGTGCCTTGCACTCCTCCACATCGTACTTGGGCTGCTCATCCATGGTGTAATCAATGAAGCTCAGCTCCAGATTACCTGCATAGTCGGAGATCACATCCACATCCTTAAAGACTTCCTTCAGACCGGTCTCCAGGAACCAGCGGTAGGAATCCTTCTGGATCTCCAGCAGATTGGGCAGGGACACGACTTCCTCGTGTCGGGCAAAGTTCTTGCGAAGTGTCTTGCCGTAGTACTTGTCCTTGGCCATCTTACTTCATCACGCCTTTCTCTTTCATGCTGTATTTTAAAGTTACTTACAAACAAACGGTGCAGGCAATTTCGATACGCACGGGTTTGTTGCAATTTTCATACAAAACCCCTTGTATTTTCCTTGCCTGTGGTATATACTGAGAATGTAAAAGGGGATATGTGCCCATCATCCCAATATAAGCGCCTCAGTTTACCATATTTGTCCGCGCTTGTCAAGAAAAAATCCGATAAAAACCGCGCTCCGACGAGAAATTTTCGTCGGAGCGCTTTTGTTTTCGCTGTTTTTTGCTGCGGGCGGATATAATCCGCCCCTACAAATTCTATTGAAATCTTCTTCCTATGTTGTAGGGAGACCTGCCCTCAGGCCGCCGCTGTCTATTTTGTATCTATTCTGTGAATTTTTGCGGAAAAATATTGTGAAAAGCGCAGAATTGTGTACAATAAAACTGTACTACAGTTCACGGTAAAGGGGGACTTTTCATGAAACCTTTCGTTAAAGGCCTCATTATAGGCGGAATGTTGGTTGCGGTAGTTTTTCTTCTCTTATTAAACTCATCAGTTCCCCTTTTATTCAATGCAACATTCTCATCATTGCGAAGCAGCAATGTTTCGCAAGACTCCGTCAAGATCACACAGGAATACCTATACGCCCGGTTGCAAGAAATATCACCTGCACTGGAAAACTATCTTGAAACCAAAGATACAGAACATCTGACATCAGCCCAGCAAAGCCTCGCCAAACTCTCCTCTGTCTGCGTGGCCTACGGCGACCACTTTCCCTATCTCCGTGATGACGAAACAGGAATGAACACCATCAACGCCGCGTGGTGCGTCCGTTTCTTTATTTGCGTACATGATCAGATTTCCGAAATGCTTTCCCGCGAGGTCACACCGGAAGATCGTCAGACACTTACAGCATTGAGCGGCATCTTTTCTCCCTTGGCCGAGGATACTACGGTAACCTTTACCTCAGTTTTCTTTAACTTCAACACCTCAAGTCTTTTCAATCACCGTGGATTCAACAACCTCATCGTCTATGACAGTGACCAGCGGTTGGTACCCGCAATGTTCTAAGGATAAAACGCCCCCTCTGCCCGAATGGCGGAGGGGGTGTCCTGTTTTGCATCGTTACTTGGTAGGGATCGCCAGCATCCAATAATGGTTATCGTTAAAATCAAAGGTGGCGATCTCCGCCATCCCCGCCTTGCGGGTATGGGCGGCGTAGCTGCGGGGGTTGATTTGGTTGACGAAGGTCACCATGATGGGGTATTTTGCG
Organism: Oscillospiraceae bacterium; assembly: GCA_017416445.1. GTDB lineage: Bacteria > Bacillota > Clostridia > Oscillospirales > Oscillospiraceae > Vescimonas. The sequence continues at coordinate 4,404 of JAFQCJ010000027.1, forward strand.
GCGTACTCGTGGAGGGAGGCGCGGAAAATCTCCTCAAAAACCCCCGTGCCCCGATAGGCGCGATCCACGCATACAGGGCCGTACTGATAGGTGTTCTCCCGCGTCAGCACCACCCCATCCACCGCAGGCATCTGGGGCAGAATGTCGATCATCTTCTGCATAATGGGCACCTGCTGCCAATACTCCCACGAGGCGGCGAGGGCAAAAGCCGCTACCTTGTCCCCATCCTTCGCCAACATCACGCCCCGTTCGCGGACGATCAAATCGGCGAACTGCTCATCACTGAGTGCGGTGGTCACAAAACCGTCCGCCATGTCCTCGGGGGCAATGGTGTCGCGGTGATATTTCGCCATCAGCTGTCGGATGGCGGGCAGGTCACTTAATTCAGCCAGCACATACTTCATCTTACTTCCTCCCGCAAATTTGTAAGTTCTTCCTCACTAATCGCCCCGCCGTTGACCGCCCACAGATAGAAGGAGGCCACGCTGCTGTAGGGGCTGTACCGCTCTCGGCATGCTTCAAACTGTTCCCTTGTCATGGTGGTCCAGCCGTAGAGTTTCATCATGCCGCGGCGGATGCCCAAGTCGCCGTAGCTCAACACATCGCTGCGCCGCAGGCAAAACAGGAGCAGCATCTCCGCCGTCCACTCCCCCACGCCGCGGAGTGCAGACAGGGCTTTGACGGCCTCCCCGTCCTCCATGCCCCGCAGGGCTTCCGCATCGAACTCCCCGCTGCGTACCTTCTGAGCAAAGTCGCGGATATAGTCGGCCTTGCGGTAGGTCATGCCGCAGGCTTTCACCGCCTCGGTATCGGCATCGGCGAGGGTGTCGGGGGTCACCTCACCCAGCAACTCCTGCAAACGCCGCCACACGGTCTCTTGGGCGCGCATGGAAATCTGCTGCCCGATAATATGATGCACCACCGCCGAGAACACATCCTCCTCCACAGTGCGCTCGATAAATCCCACGGCGCGAATCACACCGCCCAGCAGGGGGTCACGCTCCGATAAGTAATCCAATTCCTTTTGGGAATAGGGAAAGTTCATTCCGCGTCCTCCTCCAGCGCCTCCACATAGAAGCTGACGGGGCGAAAGCCGTCATTACAGGAGAGCATGGCGGATTTTTTATTCTTCATCCACCCGTCATAGAAGTCGCCGCCCCCATGGCTCAGCGCCAGCACAAAGGGAGAAAGGGTGTCCCATGCGCTGGAGCAAAAGCCCTCGGGTTTTTCCCAGCCGTTGGCGATAAATACCTGCCCCTCCTCCATGTCACAGGCATGGTCGATGGGGTTTTCGTATTGTTCGGAAAGGTCATAATAATTCGCCTTCCGCATGACGGTGATACGACATTTTTTCATTGTCTGCGCCTCCTTAAATCAACAGATCAATGGCCCACAGGGCCGCCAGATGCAGGGGATAATAGAGATAGAACAGCCACTTCATTTTCCACTTACCCCGCTTCCCGTTATAGAGGGCGAGAAGAGGCAGCGTCAGCAGCGACCACCACTGGACAGGATAGCTGTTCAGCGACAGCAGCACCAAAAACACCAACCCAAGGCAGAGCTTTTCAAAGTGATTGCGTCCGAAGTAGACGGCAACGGGCAGCAGCACGCCATAAAAGCCGTAGTCCACATAGAAGTCCGTCCCCGTATCAAGGCGGGGAATGACGATGGTGGCGCTGAGTACCAGCGCCACGGCAAGGAACGCGAGGAGCGCTCCTTGGGCCGACCTCTTTTTGCGGAGATAGTCGATGGCGTAAATGAGCAAAATCGACAGGGTGAAGGTCACAAGGATGCACATATAGAGGCTTCCCTCAGTGACGAAGAATACCACCTGGCACAACAGCGCCAAGCCGCCCAGTTGCACAAGATACTTCTTCCGATCACAGGTATAGGTGCAGCCTTCGGCGATCATCCACGCGAAGATAGGCAGAGCAAGCCGCCCCAAAATCAGCGAAAGCTGACTTTCCGGGAAGAACATCTTCGCCACATGATCGCAGGTCATGGTGACGAGAGCGATGATTTTCAGTTGATTGCCTGTGAAACACCGAAGTTTTTCCATACCGCGATCTCCTCTCCCCAGTTTTTCCTCAGTATACCACAGCTTCTGCCGTTACGCAATTCCCTGCCGCTTCCCCATTTTCCGCCAGCTGAGAAAGCCGTAGAGGTCGTTCACCAGGAAGGCGGTAAAGCACACCACCACCGAGACATACCGCACCTCGGACAGTGCCGCCATGACCCACAGCACCATCAGTACCACATCGTTGGCGGCGTAGGCCAGGGCGTAGTAGGGACTTCTGCGGAAGGTGAGGTACACCGCTGCAAAACTGGTGCTCACCGATAAGGTGCTGGGCAGCAGATTGGCGGTATGGAAAAAGCGCAGAATAAAGTAAAACGCCACCGTCACCGCCGCCGTCAGCACCCATAGAAACGCCACCTCTTTTTTAGAAATGGCGTTCACCTTCACCTGACTGCGGTTGCCCTCGAAGGGATTCCGCAGCCAGGAGATCAGGGCCAACACCGCCATGGGCATGGTCATGCCCAGGTAGGTGATCATCTCACCGTAGTAGGCGAAGGTGTAGGAAATAATTCCGTAGAGAATGCTGAATATCACCATCAGCACCTGTGAAACGGGGTTTCCTTTTGCAGCGAAAATAAGAGAGGTCACTCCAACGAGGGAGGCGGCCAGTGTTATATAGCTCTCCCGGTCAAACAGGCAGAAGGACACCAGGATGACCACTGATGAGATCCCCCACAGCAGCCACTCCCCTACGGTAAAATAGCGTCCCCATGCGCGCAGTTGTTTCATACTATATTCTCCTTTGAAGAAAAAAGCATCCGCATACACATCTTCTAAGACCTAACGATGTGTAAACGAATGCTTTTTTTGCATTTGTCTGGCTACCCGGTGGCAGCGCGGTATGAACTTATTCCTCAGGAAGGGATTTCAGCATATCAATGGTGCGGTAAATCTCCCCGCAGGCAGGGCACTTCCAACGGGTGTCGCTTTTCTTCGCCTTCTTATGGAGGCGCTCCAGCTCCGTCCCGCCGCACTTGGGGCAGGTGACGGGCTGGGATGTCCACAAGTTTTTAAGGAGCTTGACCTCCTCGTCACGATTGGCGGTATACATTAGTCGAGAAGCTCCTTGGCCTTGGTGTAGTTGAACACGGGGCCCTCCAGGCAGACATAGGTCTCGTTGATCTTGCAGTGACCGCACTTACCTACAGCGCAGGACATCTTACGCTCGAAAGACACCCAGATCTTCTCCTCACTTACGCCGTTCTTCACGCACTCCTTGGCAGTGAAGCCGATCATCGCAGGGGGGCCCACGATCGCCACATTGAAGTCGTCAAACTCCGCGAAGGGCACATCCTTGATGTAGTTGGTGACAAAGCCCTTGTGGAAGCCCTCGGCCTCCATGTTGTCGAGGCAGTAGATGGTGTGGAACTTCTCCGCCTTGGCAAACGCAGCGAGGTCATCTTCAAAGAGGACGGCATCCCGATCCTTGAAGCCTACGATGAAGTACACGGACTGGATCTCCTCGGGATGAGCGGCAAAATACTGCAGCATACTGCGGACAGGTGCCATACCCGTACCACCTGCCACCACCACAAGATTCTTGCCCTTGAAGTTCTCCACAGGGAAGGCGTTGCCGTAAGGGCCCCGCATAAAGAGGGTATCCCCCTCGTTCATGCCGAAGAGGCCGTCGGTCAGGCGACCCACCTTACGGATGGTAAATTCCACATAATCCTCGCCGCGGGAACTGACGGAAATGGGTGCTTCACCGATCTTGGGGATAGACAGCATGAAGAACTGACCGTGATCGGTCTTTCCCTCATAGTGGACACGGAAGGTGTACTCCGCCTTGGTCTCGTGGATGATCTTGATGATCTTGTGAGGCTGGGGCAGCGTGATGTTGTTCATGTTTTAGCACTCCTTCCCTTCCTTAAGCGTTTCCACCGCCGCGGCCAGCTTGTCGATGGTCTCGGAGAAGTGGATATCCTTGGGGCAGCGCATATCGCAGCGGCCGCAGCCGACACACATATTGCCCTTGCCGAAGCGGGCATTGTAGTCGTAGAGCTTGTGCATGGCCTTGAAGCGCATACGATCCCCTGCCTTGGCGCGGACATTGTGGCCGCCTGCCACGGTGCTGTAATCATTCAGCATACAGGAGGACCACACGCGGCGGCGCTCGCCGTCACGGCTGGTCTCGTTGTAGATAATGTCGGTGGTGTCGAAGCAGCTGCAGGTAATGCACACGGTATTGCAGCCGCCGCAGCCGATGCAGTTGTCATCGAATTCACGCCACATCTCCAACGCGTGGATGTCCTTCACCATGGCGCGATCCGTGATGGCGGGAACATTGACCTTGCGCTTGTTCTCGGTGACAAAGGCGGGGGTAAAATCACAAGCTGCCTCACCGCTGAACAGGTTGGCAAAGGTCTCGTCCTTCACCTCGACGAATACGCCGTCATCGTTGACACGCACCGCCACGGCATAGTCGTCGGTAGCATTGCTGCCCATAGACACGCAGAAGCAGGTTTCAAAACTCTCGCAGCACTCCATCAGGAAGAACTTCACCTTCTCACGGAGGCGCTGATAGAAGTTGTCAGCCTTGCCGCCGTTTTCCATAAAGATGGTGTCGAGGCGGTGGATACCGTTGATATCGCAGGGGCGGAGGAACAGCACCACGGGGCGCGCATCCACTTCACTCTCCCGCACATCGTTCTCGGAGAAGTACAGCAGCGTCTGGACGATGGGGTAAAAGACCTCTTTGGGGGAGAAGTGGGACTTCTCATCAAAGACGATCTCCTCCATGCTCTTCACCTCGCCGTAGCGGATGAACTTGCCCACTTTCTTGGGGGCATAGACGCGGTAGGTCTCGCGCAGGGAGGTCAGCACCTCATCCATGCGCTGTTTCGTCATTACATAACCCATATCCGTACCTCCCTTACGCGCCCAGCAGCCCCTGCTCCATCTGCAGGAAGCCGCGACTCAGCTTGGCAAGACCGCGATAGAAATCGGTGGCGGCATATTTGCCCATATCCACCGTGAAGGCGCTGACCCAGTTGAGAAGATGGCTCTTCAGGAAAGCCTTCTGCTCCGCCTCAGCACCGTCATCGATGAGGAGTGCCATGTACTCACAGAGATAGCCCAGATGGTCCTCGGGGACATGGTAGTTGTCCTTGGAGGGCGTAACACCACGGGCCGCGTACAGCGCCACCACATCCATGCGGGAGTCCTGCATCACCAGATGCTTGCGGCTGGTGTAAACCGACTCATAGGGGAAGGCGGCCTTACCCTGCGCCACACCGGCAGAGAGGAAGATGCGGGCGTAGTCTACCGCCAGATCGTCCAGCACGGCGGTCATATCACCGTTGGCGTTGGCGGCGAGATAGGCGGCCATCAGCTCATAGCCCGCCTTGAGATCACCGTTGGCGTTCTCTGTGGGGAAGGCCATTTTCTGCAGCGCGTTCCACAGTGTTTCGTCCACCTCCAGCAGATACAGTCGGCTGAGGAAGCGGTACATATTGGCGCGGGCGTTGACCAGCTGCTTATCCATTCTGCGCACCTCCCTTTTTCATCATCTCTTCAAACTCCTTGGGCAGCATGTCGATCCACTTGGCATTCCGCAGGATGAAGCGGCCTGCGGGCTTATTACCGAAGTCCTTGAGGGAGTAGACATTCTCCTCTCCTGCTGCAGCGATGGCTTTGGACACCACGCTGTCGGGGTCGTTGATATCGCCGTACATCAGTGCCTTACCCGAGCAGTTGCGGACACAGGCGGGTTCTTCCCCCTCTGCGCGGCGCTCGGCGCAGACATTGCACTTATCGGAGATACGCATCTCCTGATTGAAGCGGATGGCATCGTAGGGGCAGGCCCGCTTGCAGCTTTGGCAGCCAATGCAGACATTGCCGTCGATCTTAATGACGCCGTCGGCCTCATCCTTGTAGCAGGCACCTGTGGGGCAGACCTCCACACAGGTGGGGTTTTCACACTGCTGGCACATAAGAGGCAGGAAATACAGCTCCAGATCGGGGAACTTGCCCGTGGGGCCCATGGTATAGAGGGTGCTGCGGGATTTGCCCAGGGCGATCTCATGCTCCGTCTTGCAGGCCACCTGGCAGCCGCCGTGACAGCCGATGCAGCGGTCCAGGTCGGCTACGATCACAAATTGTTTCATCTCTTATTTCCCCTCCTTCGAACTGTCCACGGCAGGGCCGTGGCCCACAGGCAGCCAGGACTTGAAGTCCTCGGGCTTGGTCCACACGCCCTCAGGGGGACCGTCAGCCTTGGACACGCGGACCTGGAAGCCGCGCAGGGTGTAGGTGCCCACCACATCGTTGAAGGGTGCGGTGGACTTGGTCAGCACATTGACATTCATCTCCGTCCAGCCGTGGGTCTTGGTATCCAGCGTCTCAGGATTCCAGAAACGCTCCATGTATACGATTCTGGGCGGGATGCCCTCGGTGACCCACGCTTTGGCAGTGATCTTACCGCGAAGGGACTCCACAAAGGTCCAGTCGCCGTTGGCAATGCCGTACTCCGCGGCGGTTTCGGGATTGATCCAGATCTCGGGCACAGGATACATCTCGCGGAGTGCCGCCACATTGCGGAGGGTGGAGTGGTGATAGAAAGGCACGCGGCCGTTGGTCATCACCAGAGGGAACTGCTTTTGCAGTTCGCCGTCACCCAGAGGACTCTCGATAGGCTCGAGGTAGTAAGCCAGCGGTTCATAGTCCTTGGAGGCGGGAGGCAGTGCCTCGGCGGCAAAGGGCTGACCCGTTCTGCCGAGGGTGATCATGCTCTCGAGATAGATCTCCAGCTTCTTGGAGGGAGTGGGGAAGCCCTGGGGCTTACCCGTGGTCTCGTCGATATTCTTGTAGACATAGTAGGTGCGCCACTGGTCCTTGGGCAGGTACTCGAAGGGTGCCTTCTCGGCAAACTCCTTCCAATCCATTCCCACCACCTTGGTAAAGTGGCCGAAGAACTCCGCCATGGAGTCCCAATAGGGCAGATCCTCACCCATAAACTCGGCATCGAAGGCCTTCTGGCAGCCCTCGTGACCCAGCTCGGCACAGCGGCGTGCCAGACGGGACCAGATGAGGGTCTCGTCCATGGTCTCCCACAGATGGGTCACCTGCTGACGGGCAAAGAGCTTGTTGCAGGTCTCCACGATCATATCCGTCTCCAGCCACTCCTCGGTGGGCAGCAGGATATCGGCATAGGCGGAGAAAGAGGTGGGGTACATATACATATGGACGATGAAGTCCAGCTTCTCGATGGCCTCCACCCACTTCTTGCTCTCTGCCACCACCCCCAGCTTGTTGCCGGAGCGGTCGATCCACACCCGGGGCTGATAGGGCTCACCGGTCAAAATAGCATCGCGGATGCTGGAGGGATGTCCTGCCCACCAGATGTGCAGGCCCTTGTGCTCCACGCCGCCCAGACGCTTCTGCAGCTGACCCTCAGGCAGACACTTGGTGGCCACGGGAACGGGATAGTTGGGCATCTTCAGCACACCACTGGTGCGGAAGCGCTGCAGCAGACTGCCGGGACGCTCCACATTGCCCATGATGAGGTCGATGGTCGCCGCCGCCATGGCCGCCTGCACGGAGTTGGGGGTCTGGTCGGTGGCAACACCGAGGGCGAGGCCGCTGGGGGTGTTCTCGCAGAACATCTTCACCGCTTCCTCGATCTTCTTAGGATCCAGCCAGCAGATCTCCCCGGCCTTTTCCAGGGTATACTCCTCCACGCTCTCCCACAGCAGCTGATAACCGGTCTTGCAGACCTTGCCATCCACCACAAACTCGCCCTCCAGAGCGGGCTCAAGGCTCTCGTCGTAGGGGTAGGCCATGTCCTTGGCAGAATTGGTCTTTTTATCCCACACCATGAAGGTGTCGGGCACATTGGGATCCTGGCTCACCTCGGCACGGAGCAGCATCTTGGACTCCACATCCACCAGATAAGGCAGGTTGGTCCACTTCATGACGATCTCCTCGTCATAGAGCTTGTGCTCCAGAATATACCGCGTCCAGCTCAGCAGCAGCGCCACATCCGTACCGGGACGGATGGGCAGCCAGATGTCGGCCTTGGCTGCATCGGGGGTAAAGCGGGGATCCACGGAGATGGTCTTAACGCCCCGGGCCCGGAGCTCCACCACGGCGTTACCGCCGCTGGCAGGGCAGGAATAGGCAGGAGAAGTACCCCACAGTGCCAGACACTTGATGGGGGTATCATCGGGGAAGTACAGCTCCAGTGCGTTGGAGTCGGCGATACTGGGATCCACACCGCCATACATCATGGTGTAGGCCAGTACACGGGGCAGATAGCACTGGGCACAGCCGGGCTCAAACCAGTTGGGCGTGCCGAAGACATTACAGAAACGGGCGATGCTCCAGATCTCGGGGTTACCGCCGCCGCCGGTGGAACAGAATACCGTCTCGGCACCGTACTTCTCCCGGGTATCCATCAGCTTCTCGGCGATGGTGGTCAGTGCCTCATCCCAGGAGATGCGCTTCCACTTGCCGCCGCCGCGCTCACCTACGCGCTTAAGGGGGAATTTGTTGCGGTTGGGGTGATACAGTGCCTGAATGCCCGCCAGACCCTTGGCACACATACGGCCCTTGCTCATGGGGTCCTCGTTGTTACCCTCCAGCTTGATGACGCGGCCGTTCTTCACATAGGCCAGCACGCCGCAGTTGGCGATACAGGCGCGGCAGCAGGTCTTGACCACCTTCACCTCGTCCTCTCCCGCTGCCGTTTTCACCTCGCAGCGGTCAAAGGCGCTCTTCTTGGGCAGTGCCTCTTCCACCCCTGCCATGGCAATGGCACCGAGATACTGTTGTACGCGTTCTTTATCCATACGATACCTCCTGTTGAGCCGTTTGCAGCCCACTTTCTCTTCGTTGGTATTTTCTTCTCATTGTTTTCCTCACAGCAGCCACACCTCCACCGTATCCCCTGTGGAGAGCCCCTGATTGGGTCCCTGAATATCCACAAGGCAGTTGCAGTGTTTCAGCGCTGAGAGCATCCCCGAGGCATGTCCCTGACGAGGGATCTCCACCGTTCCGTGGCGGTAGCGGGCCCGCACAAAGCGCCGCCCCTTCGTCCCCTTGGGAAATTCGCCTGCCACCGTGGCGGTGACCTTCTCCATCACCAGCGACCCATCGCCGCTGAGTTTTGCCAGAGCAGGCCGTACCAGCAGCTCAAAGGTGGCAAAAGCGCCGAAGGGGTTGCCCGACAGGGCAATGACAGGTGTGCCCTCAAAGGTATACGCCAGCACGGGTGAACCGGGCTTGGCGGCAATACGCCAGAACAGCTGCTCTCCACCCAGACGGGTGACCACCTCGTGCATCACATCCCGCTGCCCCACTGACACACCGCCGGTGGTGATAATAAGATCAGCGTTCTGCGCCGCGGTGCGGATACGCTCTGCAGTCTCCTCCACCTCGTCTCCTACATGGGCGCACAGGACGGGCTCAAAGCCCAGTTCTGCAAGGCGGCTGCGGAGAAGATAGTGGTTGGTGTTATAGATCTTACCGGGACGGCTGGCCATGCCGGGGGCGATAAGCTCATCGCCGGAGGTAATGAGGGCCACCCGCACCTTGCGCTGTACCTTCACCGCCGCGATGCCGGCACCGGCCAGAAGGCCGATGTCCACCGCGTCCAGCTTTTCCCCTCTGTCCATCAGCCGCGTTCCGGCGGGATAGTCCTCGCCACAGTCGCAGTAGTTGTCGTGGCTGTGAAGAGCGGTGTAGATCTGTACCCGTTCTTCGCCGTAGTCGGTGTCCTCCTGACGGATGACACAGTCGGCACCGCGGGGGATCGGCGCGCCGGTCATAATGCGCACCGCCGTTCCCGCCGTAACCGCCTCCTTCGCCACATTGCCCGCCATCACACGGTCAACTACCCGAAGGGTGACAGGTTTCTCTCTCGATGCATCCACGGAATCGGCGGCCCGGAGGGCATAGCCATCCAGAGGGGAGCGGTCAAAGGGCGGCTGGGGCTGGATAGCCACAATATCCTCGGCCAGTATACGGCCCCGGGCGCAGCGCAGCTCCACCTCTTCCCATCCCTCCACGGGACGAAGTGCCGCCATAAGTTGTGCCCTTGCCTGTTCTACACTGATGGCGTGCATATCCCCTCTCCTTCCAGCGCAGCGTAGTCCTGCTGCGTGTTGATATTTCCAAATGTGCCGTTATCAGCACACACATATTCGTCGTAGCCAACCTGCTCCAGAAGGGCCATCACCCCACCGCGGCCCTCTACCAGAGCAGTGCGGATATCCTTTGCCACGGCGCGGTCATAAACCCCCAGCAGGGGTTCTGTTTTCTCCCCGTGGCGCAGAACAGTAACGGGCTTGCCGCCGGTCATACTGCGTTCGATCAGTCCCCGCAGTACAGCGGCGTCCAGCCGGGGCATGTCCACCGTGACCACAAGACACTTACGGTGCTGCGCCGCTTCCAGCGTGGCCTCAAGTCCACCCAGAGGCCCCCGCTGACAGAACTTGTCCGTCACCACAGGGACAGAACAGCATTCTCCGCGATAACCCGAGACGAGAATGTCCCGGATCCCCAATTCCCGTCCGAGGGCGATCTGATGCTCCAAAAAGGTGGTCCCGCCGTAAAGGAGATCGGCTTTCTCCCGTCCCATGCGGCGGCTGAGACCTCCCGCCAGAACGATCATGGACAGCTGGGTGCGGATATACTTCTCCCGCAGCACCAGCGCAGCGATGGAGGCAATGTCATCGCGCCCGTAGCAGGGTACGCCTGCCATAGGAGCGTCCGTACCGTCGGAGGCAAAGGCCACCAGGTTCTGCTGATTACAAATCAGCTGATCTTTTTCTGCCGTCAACATCTGCACCTTGGGGTAGTCGCTGCCCTTACAGCCCTCCAGCAGGATCATGTCCGCCTCAGGGAACAGCTGGGCAACGGCATCGGCGGAGGTTTTCTCCTCCTTGACTACCATAAACTTCTCCCCGTCATACACCGCCGTGGCATAGGCCCCTGCAGCGCGGTGACGGCAGGAGTCGGTGCCGGGGACATCGGCAGCAAATGCATGGCCGTCATGCTTGATGGCTGCCACGCGAAAGCCGTGCATCGTCAGCGCAGCAATAAGGCGTTCCACAAGGGTTGTCTTGCCGGTATTCTTTTCTCCGCAAACAGCAAACACAAAGGGTCTTTTTCCCACGCTTCACACCCCCTACACAACAATGCGGGACAGATGTCTATACATGGTACAGTGTATCAAAATATACACCGTAATGCAAGGCACTGTCCCGCTTCTTCTATCAACTTTTTTTAAATAAGGCTATTTGCTTTTTGCATAAGTTTCTACAAATTTCGCCACATCATTGAACTCATGAAGCCTTTCTTTCAGCGTCTCATGATCCCAGTTCCACCACGCAATATCTTCCATGGCCTGACGGGTCGCCTCGTCATAGCGCCAGCCGATATGGCGGGCGGGTACACCTGCTACGATCTCATAGGACGCCACATCATGGGTCACCACCGCCCCTGCAGCCACCACCGCACCGTTGCCGATGGTGACACCGCCCATGACGATGGCATTGTGCCCCATCCATACATCATGTCCTGTCGTAACGGTAAGCTGTTTGCGCCATTGGATCAGCTCCCCGTCATCCTCTCCCAGACCGTAGTGGGCGGCACGGTAGGTAAAATGATGTGCCGCGGCGCGCTGCCGCATGGGGTGCTGCACCGGATTGATGCGCACACCTGTGGCGATGGAATTGAATTTGCCCAGTGTGCAGTTGTAGATGTCGTTCTCACCGAAGAGATAGGTGTATGAGCCGATATAGCTGTCCGCGGCGATGCAGTCGTTTCCCAGCTCCACATACTGTCCAAAGCGACAGTTGTTCACCACACAGCTGGGGTGAATGAGTGGCTCTTCCGCTGTGAGTTGTTTGGTAAAATCCAGCATAATCTGCTCCTTTTTCAGTTCTCCCGCACCAAAAGACAGACGCTCTCGATATTGGCCGTGCGGGGGAAGAGGTCGACTGCGCAGGCGCGGACGGCACGGTAGCCCAGAGCGGCAAATCGCTTCACATCCCGACCCAGAGTAGCCGGGTCACAGGAGACATAGACGATGCGCCGCGGGTTCATCTCCGCCGCTGCTTCAATGACCTCCGGGGCAAGACCCTTGCGGGGGGGATCGACACAGATCACATCGGGGCGCAGTCCACGGCGCGCCAGCTCCGCTGCCGCCACCTTGGCATCGCCCTGGATGAACTCCACATTTTCCACGCCGTTATTCTTCGCGTTTTCCCACGCGTCCCGGACGGCCTCAGGGACGATTTCGGCGCCCATGGCAGACTTGGCATGGCGGGCCATACAAAGGGTAATGGTTCCTGCGCCGCAATAGAGATCCAGCACCGTCTCCTCCCCTGTCAGGGCGGCGTATTCCACCGCCTTGTTGTACAGTACCTCCGCCTGCCGGCGGTTCACCTGATAGAAAGAGGGCACCGACAGACGGAAAGTAAGGCCGCAGAGGGTATCCCGCAGGGTATCCTCTCCCCAGAGCGTACGGTATGTATCCCCCAGAATGGTGTTGCCCTCCCTGCGGTTTTCTCCCCAGACGATACCCACTGTACAGGGAACAGCCTCGCGGAGCATGGCCACCAGCTCCTCCTCATAGGGGGCACCTGCCCCGTTACCCAGCACGCAGATGAGGCTCTCTCCCGCAGCGTTGGTACGGACATAGAGGTGGCGCAGGAGGCCGCGGCGAGTGGTTTCATCATAGCATTTGACATGATAGCGACGGATGTACTCCCGCAGTGCCGCCGCGGCATTATCGGCCTCACGGCACTGGATGAGACAGCTCTCCACCGGGATGACCTCGTGGCTGCGGGCACGGTAGAAACCCACGGTGCCCTCTTTTCCCACAGGGTACTGGCTCTTGTTGCGATAGCGCTCCGTGTCCGCGGCCCCCAGGATCGCCTCCACCGTTACCTCACTGCCGCCGAGACGGCGCAGGGCATCCTGTACCCGTCCACACTTGGCAGAGAGCTCTTCTTCATAGTCCATGTGGCGGAAGTCGCAGCCGCCGCAGCGGCCGTAGTAGGGGCAGTCGGGTTCCTGACGATGTGCCGAGGGAGTGTGGATGGCCGCCACCTTGCCGAAGGCGGCGTTCTTCAGCACCTTCAGAATATGGATGTCGCACTCCTCCCCCGCTACGGCGCGGTGGACGAACACCACCTGTCCATCCACGCGGGCAATGCCCAACCCCTCAGAGGAATACCCCTCAATGACGGCGCGGACGGTTTGATTTTTCTGCAGGGACACTCGCTGTTCCATAGTGATTTTCTCCTGTAAGCTACAAGGAAGAGGCGGCGCGGCGCGCCGCCTCTCTCTGCAAAATGTTACGCAGCTTTTTTAAAAATTGAACTTGTCTGTCAGCTGACGGATGGCCTCGGCAAAAGCGTGGAGGCTCTTGTTGTCCCGCTGACGGCTGCGGCGCACCAGTGCCGCCAGATTGTCCAGTGCCTGCTGGAGCTTCTGGAAGGCATCGGAGGTCTTCTTCTGCAAGTCGAAGGACACCTTCTTTTTCTCCGGCATATAGCCCACGGCGGTCCGGGCACAGGTGATGAGGTCGTACTCCTCGGTGTAGAGAGGGGCGTGGGCCTCAAAGCCCATGGACTGCACCGTCTCGGCAAAGAGCGGTGCTACATCGCTGTCGCCGTGGACGACAAACACATGCTGGGGCTTGGGTGCCTTGAATCTGCCGATCCAGTCTATCAGATGCTCCCGGTCAGCGTGGGAGGAAAGGCCCTGGAAATTGATGATCTTGGCCCGTACGGCGATCTCCTCGCCGAACATCTTCACCTTCTCCGCGCCATCCAGCAGATGGCGGCCCAGGGTACCGGGGGACTGGAAGCCCACAAACACCACGGCGCTGTTTTCCTTCCACAAATTGTGCTTGAGATGGTGGCGGATACGGCCGGCATCACACATACCGGAGGCGGAGATGATGACCTTGGGCACATTGTCCATGTTCAGCAGCTTGGACTCCTCCACTGTCTCAGTCATGTTCATGCCGGGGAAGGAGAACATATGCTCCCCCTCCGAGACCAGTTCGATGGCCTCTTCGTCCAGATAGCCCGTCAGGTCGCCGCAGAAGATGGTCGTGGCACTGCGGGCCAGAGGCGAATCCACATACACAGGGAAATCCTGCACAGACTTAACCAGTTTCTGATCCTTGATCTCACGGATGAAGTACAAAAGCTCCTGCGTACGGCCTACGGCGAAGGCGGGGATCACCACATTGCCGCCCTTACCCAGTGTCTCGTCGATGATGGCCGCCAGCTCGTCGGTATAGCTCCACACCTCGGTGTGGTCGCGGTTGCCGTAGGTGGACTCCATCACCACATAGTCTGCGCCCTCGAAGAACTGGGGGTTGCGGAGAATGGGCTGATCCACATTGCCGATGTCGCCGGAGAAGACAATGGAACGGCGTTCACCGTTTTCCGTCATGTCCAGACGGATGGAGGCGCTGCCCAGCAGATGTCCGGCGTCAATGAAGGTGGCCGTCACGCCCTCGCAGATGTCCACTTCCTCGCCATACTCACAGGTTGTGAGAAATTCGGGGACACGCATGGCCTCGGCCATGGTGTAGATCGGCTCGACCTCAGGGCGTCCGGCACGCTTGTTCTTCTTATTCTGATACTCGGCGTCGCTCTCCTGAATATGGGCGGAGTCGGCCAGCATGATACGCAGAAGATCGGCGGTCAGACGGGTGGTGATGATACGGCCGGTGAACCCGTTTTTGATCAGCATAGGTACACGGCCGGAGTGGTCGATGTGGGCATGGGTAATGAGCACCACATCAACAGCAGCAGGGTTGAAGGGCAGAACGGCGTTGTCGATCTCGTCCCGGCCCTGCTGCAGACCGCAGTCAATAAGGATCTTTTTTCCGTTGACCTCCAGACAGTGACAGCTGCCGGTGACACACTGTGCTGCGCCAAAGAAACTCAGCTTCATAAAACATCCGTCTCCTTCATCAAAATTTTGCTTTATTATATCATTTTTTCACCTGCTGCGCAAGAGAAAACCCATCTTCCCTCTGTTCACAGAAAATTTCTTTGCATATACGGGAATAGTATGGTATACTGCTATGCGTATCATTATGCGTACATATTCTTTTTCACGAGAAAGGATCCAAATATATGGGACTGGTTAACAAACTGTTCGGTTCATACTCCGAGCGTGAGCTGAAATCCATCTGGCCCGTCGTGCGCCGTATTGAGGCCATGGAGGAGGAGTACCGCGCTCTGACGGATGCGCAGCTGCAGCATAAGACGGTGGAGTTCCGGGAGCGTCTTGCCAACGGTGAGACGCTGGACGACATTCTGCCCGAGGCTTTTGCCACTGTCCGTGAGGCAGCAGACCGCGTGCTGGGCATGCGTCCCTATCCCGTGCAGCTGGTGGGCGGCATTGTCCTCCATCAGGGCCGTATCGCCGAGATGAAGACCGGTGAAGGTAAGACGCTGGTGGCCACTCTGCCCGCCTACCTCAATGCACTCAGCGGCAAGGGCGTCCATATCGTCACTGTTAACGACTATCTGGCCAAGCGCGACAGCGAGTGGATGGGCAAGGTACATCGCTTCCTCGGTCTGAAGGTGGGTCTCATTATCCACGATATGTCCAAAGCCGAGCGGCAGGCCGCCTATCAGGCCGATGTGACCTACGGCACCAACAACGAGATGGGCTTTGACTATCTCCGTGACAATATGGCCATCTACTCCAATGAGCTGGTGCAGCGCAAGCACAACTTCGCCATCGTGGACGAGGTGGACTCCATTCTCATCGACGAAGCCCGCACCCCCCTCATTATCTCCGGTCAGGGCGATAAGTCCACCCAGATGTACGACATGACCGAGATCTTCGTCCGTAAACTGAAGCGTTTTGTCATCGTGGAGACCGACTCCAAGGCGGAGGAGGATCCCGAGATCGACGCCGACTACATCGTGGACGAAAAAGGTAAGACCGTCTCCCTCACCGCCCGCGGCATCCGCAAGGCCGAGGAGTTCTTCCATCTGGAAAACCTGGGCGATCCGGAGAACAGCACCATCTCTCACCACATCAATCAGGCCATCCGCGCCCATGGCGTCATGAAGCGGGATGTGGACTATGTGGTGAAGGACGGCGAGATCGTCATCGTTGATGAGTTCACCGGCCGATTGATGTTTGGCCGTCGCTACAGTGAGGGACTCCACCAGGCCATTGAGGCCAAGGAGCGGGTGAAAGTCCAGCGCGAGAGCAAGACGCTGGCCACCATCACTTTCCAGAACTACTTCCGCCTCTATGAGAAGCTCTCCGGTATGACCGGTACGGCCATGACCGAGGCCGAGGAGTTCGGCACCATCTACAATCTGGACATCGTGGAGATCCCCACCAACCGTCCCATCGCCCGTATCGACAACAATGACAGCATCTATAAAACGGAGATGGGCAAGTACAAGGCCGTCATCCGCCAGATCAAGGAGTGCCATGCCAAGGGTCAGCCCGTGCTGGTAGGTACCGTGTCCATTGAAAAGAACGAGCTGCTGGGCAAGCTGCTGACCCGTGAGGGCATCCGCCACAATCTCCTTAACGCCAAGAACCACGAAAAGGAGGCCGAGATCGTAGCACAGGCCGGTAAGTTCGGTGCCGTCACCGTGGCCACCAACATGGCCGGCCGTGGTACCGACATCATGCTGGGCGGTAACGCCGAGTATCTGGCTAAGAATGACCTGCGGAAGATGGGCATGTCCGATGAACTCATTGCCGAAGCCACCGGCTATGCCGAGACCGATAACGCCGAGATTCTGGAGGCACGCCGCCTCTTTGCCGAGAAGCTGGCAAAATATAAGGATGCCATCGCCGATGAGGCGGAGAAGGTGCGGGCTGCCGGTGGATTGTTCATCATCGGCACCGAGCGCCACGACTCCCGCCGTATCGACAACCAGCTCCGCGGCCGTGCCGGCCGTCAGGGTGATCCCGGCGAGACCCGTTTCTACATCTCCACCGAAGATGACCTGATGCGCCTCTTCGGCGGTGAGCGTATCACCAACATGATGGATAAGCTGAAGGTGGCCGAGGATGAGCCCGTGGAGAACAAGATGCTGACTCGCTCCATTGAGCAGGCACAGACTTCCGTGGAGTCCCGGAACTTCCAGTCCCGTAAGTCGGTGCTGGAGTACGACGATGTGATGAACAAGCAGCGCGAGATCATCTACACTCAGCGCAAGCAGGTGCTGGACGGTCTGGATGTGAAGGAGACGATCCTGAACATGCTCTCCACCTCCATCACCAATCAGGTCTCCTCTATCTTCCTCGGTGACAGCCATATCGACGAAAACCGCTGCCGTGAGCTGATGAAGAATGTGGAGGGTATCTACTTCCCCAAGTACGCCGTGAAGTTCGACCCCGCCGAGATCCCCTCCCTCACCGCTGAGGATTTCATTGATCGCTTCACTGAGGCCTCCATCGCCTACTATAACCAGAAGGAAGAGGAGATCACCCCCCAGCTTATGCGCGAAGTGGAGCGGGTGGTGCTGCTGCGTGTGGTGGATGAGTACTGGATGGAGCACATTGATGCCATGCAGGAGCTGCGCCAGGGTATCCGCCTCCGCGCCTATGCCAACACCGATCCCGTGGCCGCTTACAAGAAGGAGAGCCTCGACATGTTCGACGAGATGATCTCCGCCATCCGGGATGACACGGTGCGCCGCCTCTACAGCGTCCGCGTCAAGAGCGGCGACGAGGTCAAGCGTGAGCGTGTAGCCAGCGGCATCACCGAGGGCGGCGGCAGCGGCGACGGTTCCGTCCGCCGCAAGACCCCCACCAAGGTGGTCAAGATCGGCCGCAACGACCTGTGCCCCTGCGGCAGCGGTCAGAAGTGGAAGAAGTGCACCTGCAAGGAGTATCATTCCTAATGAAACACAGGATAAGGCGACCCGGGGTCGCCTTATCTTTTCCCCATTTTCCTGTGGAGGTACCTATGTTCACACAACATACCCACAACTCCATCACCTATCTCCGCTCCGATATCCTCGGCGGTGTCCGCCATGGTTTCTCCACCCGTCCCGGCGGCGTTTCGCCGCAGCCGTGGGACAGTCTCAATCTGGGTGTAGGCCGCGGCGACGATATGGACAATGTCCGGGAGAACTATCGCCGTTTCTGCGCTGTACTGGGTCTGGATGACCGCCGCGCCGTTCTCTCCAGACAGGTCCATGAAGATGTGGTGCGCTGTGTGACGGCACAGGACGAGGGCAAGGGACTCTACCGTGAGCGGGACTACGCCTCCGTAGATGGTCTCGTCACTGATGTGGCAGGTCTGCCCCTGGTGGTATTTTCCGCCGACTGCAATGTGATTTTGCTTCACGACCCCGTCCGCGGCGCTGTGGGTGCCTGCCACGCAGGCTGGCGCGGTACGGCACTGGGCATTGCCCGTAAAACAGTGGAGGAGATGGTGCGGCTCTACGGCTGTGATCCCACGCACATCCGGGCTGCCGTCGGCCCCGCCATCGGCCAGTGCTGTTTTGAGACAGACAGCGATGTTCCCGAAGCACTGCACAGGGCACTGGGCGCAGAAGCAGCGCCCTATATCGTGTGGAACGGAAAAAAGTTCCACATCGACCTCAAGGCCGTCAATGCTCTGTGGCTCCGCAAGGCGGGGGTGGAAACCATCGACATCTGCCATCACTGCACTGCATGCCGCAGTGACCTCTACTGGTCTCACCGCAGAATGGGCAATGAGCGCGGCGCGCAGATCGCTATGATTGCTGCAGGGGAGGTGGCGGAATGAGACGAATATTGCTGCTTCTTCTATGCCTGTCGCTGCTGCTGAGCGGCTGCGGAAAGCTGGAGGATAGCACCCCCTATGACACGCTGGATGAACTTCGGGAATACTACGGCACCGAAGAAGTGGAGGAAGAGATCCCCCTCACCACTTTCACCCTTCCCTATTGCAGTGGCGAGACATGGGATCCCCTCACCTGCCCCGACGGCGTGCAGCGCACCGCCGCATCGCTGATTTATGAGACATTATACCGTTTGGATGAGACCTTCACTCCGCAGCCCCTGCTGGTGGAACGGGCGGATTACGATGCCGAGAAGTTCGTCTATACCCTCCATCTGCGCAGCGGCGTCCTTTTCAGTGACGGCAGCGCCATGACCGCCGAGGATGTGGCCGCCTCCCTTCTGCGGGCAACGCAGTCCCAGCGCTATGGACCTCGTCTGTGGCAGGTTCGTACCGTTCTGGTCAGGGGAAATACCGTGGAGGTAACGCTCTCAGAGGATAGCCGCGGCTTTCCCGCCCTGCTGGATATCCCTGTGATAAAAGCAGGCACAGAAACGCAGACCATCCCGGTGGGTACAGGCCCCTATCTCCCCAATACAGACATGACAGCCCTCTGCCCCAATACCTGTTGGTGGCAGAAAAAATCTCTTCCCTTTGACACCATCGCCCTGTTGCGCTACAAAAGTGAGGAGGCCGCAGCCTACGCCTTCGCCTCCCACGATGTGCATCTCTTTGTCTATGACCTCCTCAGCGACATCAGCCTCGCCTCCGCCTCCAACGACAACGCCACGGTGGCAGAGACGGCGGTGATGCACTATCTGGGGTTCAATCTGTCCAAGCACTATCTGACGGATCCCGCTCTGCGCCGCGCCGTCTCCGCCGCCATCGACCGGGAGGAGATTGTCAGTGCCGCCCTTTCGGGGCACGCCGTGGCTACCCAGTTCCCTGTCCACCCCAGCTCCCCCCTCTACCCCCGTACATTGGAGATCAATCCCTCTCCCTCGGCGGTGTATGAGGCACTGGCCCAGCATGAACTCAGTGATGGAGAGTGGAAGTATCAGCTGCGGCTGCTGGTAAACGATGACAGCAGCTTCAAGGTAGCCGCCGCACAGCGCATCGCCGAAACGCTGAATCGCTATGATTTCGAGGTGACAGTACTGGCTCTGCCGTGGGAGGACTTTCTCTATGTGCTGGAGCAGGGCAACTATGACCTCTATTACGGCCAGTGCAAGCTCAGCGCCGACTGGGATGCCACCCCCCTGCTGGGAGAGGGCTGCACGCTGAACTACGGCGGCTATGCCAGTGAGGTGACCAACACCCTTCTGGCGGCATACCGCAGCGCCCAGCCCGATACACGGGCCGCAGCCATGGAGGCGCTGTGCCGCCACCTGCAGGAGGAGTCCCCCATCGTCCCCCTCTACTTTGAACGGGTGGATGTGCTTCTCAGCCGTGGTGCTGTGGACACCATCACCCCCACCGCTACGGAACCTTTCTATGGTCTGGAGCACTGGAAGGTAAACTGGGGTGACGCACCTGCATCTGAATAACAAAAAACCGTGTATCTCAGACTGAGATACACGGTTTTTGTTGCGTTTTGTTATGCTTACTTCTCCGCAGCGCGACGCTGGAAGAACTTGACAATCTCCACGATGGGGATCATCAGCAGTGCCAGCACGATGGAGATGCCGTACTCCATCAGAGAGATACTGGTAAAGCCGAAAGCATTGGCCAGGAAGGGAACCTCGCACACCAGTGTGGTAGCTACCAGGGAGCCCAGGGCAGCCCAGACCATCACCTTATTCTTGGTGCGCAGTTTGAAGATACTGCCGCGCTGAGAGCGCATATTGAGACTGTGTGCGATCTCAGCCATAGACATGGTGATAAAGGCCATGGTAGTACCGTCGGGGCTGATGCCACCCATGGGGATCTCCCACATACCGGACTCGATGAAGTGACCGATGAAATAGGCAGCAATGGTCAGGATGGAGACAACCAGACCCTGATATGCCACATCAATGCCCATGCCACCGGCGAAGATTCCGGCCTTGGCATCACGGGGACGGCGACGCATGATGGAGGGCTCGGCCTCTTCCATGCCCAGTGCCAGTGCGGGGAAGCAGTCAGTCACCAGATTGATCCACAGCAGGTGGACGGGACGGAGAATGGTAAAGCCCATCAGCGTGGCCACAAAGATGGAGATGACCTCACTCATATTGGAGGACAGCAGGAACTGGATGGCCTTGCGGATATTATCGTAGATACGGCGGCCTTCCTCCACGGCGCCCACGATAGTGGCAAAGTTGTCGTCGGCCAGCACCATATCCGCCACATTCTTGGTAACATCGGTACCGGTAATACCCATGCCCACGCCGATATCGGCGGACTTGATGGAAGGGGCGTCGTTAACACCGTCACCGGTCATGGCGGTGACATAGCCGGCGTTGCGCCAGGCGTTGACGATGCGGGTCTTATGCTCGGGCTGAACGCGGGCATACACGGAGATGCTGCGGAAAGCCTCCTCAAAGGCGGCATCGTCCATCTCGTTGAGTTCGGAGCCGGTGACGGCGCGCATACCGTCCTCCAGGATCCCCAGCTCCTTGGCGATGGCCACAGCGGTGTCCACATGGTCGCCGGTGATCATGATGGGACGGATACCGGCACCGCGGCACTCCACGATGGCATCCTTCACCTCGGGACGGACAGGATCGATCATACCGGCCAGGCCCAGGAAGCACAGCTCCTGCTCCAGATCGGCGGGCTCGTAGGAGGTGGGCTCGACATCCCAGATCCGCTCGGCGGCAGCCAGCACGCGGAGAGCGCGATCGGCCATGGCCTTGTTGGCGGCCAGGATCTCAGCCTTGGCCTCCTCAGTCATAGGCAGCACCTGGCCGTCCTTGAGGTAGCTGACGCAGCGGCCCAGCACCACATCGGGACCACCCTTGGTATACTGTACAAACTTACCGTCCACGGCATGAACAGTGGACATCATCTTACGGCCGGAGTCAAAGGGGGCCTCACCCACGCGGGGCGTCTCACCCTGCATCACAGGCTTCTTCAGACCCAGCTTATTGGCCCACACCACCAGCGCGGCCTCAGTGGGCTCACCGGTGGAAGTGCCGTCGTCGTTGAGTACGGCATCGCAGCACAGGGCCATGGCACGGGCGATGTGGCCCTCTTCGGCACCGTAGGAATCCACCACGGTCATCTTGTTCTGGGTCAGTGTACCGGTCTTATCCGAGCAGATGATCTGGGCGCAGCCCAGAGTCTCCACAGCGGTAAGGCGGCGGATAATGGCGCTGCGGCGGGACATATTGGTCACACCGATGGACAGTACCACGGTGACCACGGCGGCAAGGCCCTCGGGGATGGCTGCCACAGCCAGAGACACGGCCACCATGAAGGAGTCCAGTGCCACATCCAGAGAGAAGGAACCGGCACGCCACAGCTGCACGGCAAAGATCAGCACGCAGATGGCCAGCACCAGCTTGGTAAGGATACCGCTGAGCTGGGTCAGCTTGCGCTGCAGGGGGGTCTGACCCTCGGCGGCGTTGGCAAGAGCATCGGCGATCTTACCCATCTCGGTATCCATGCCGGTGCCGGTGATGACGGCCTTACCGCGGCCATATACCACGGTGGAACCCATATACACCATGTTCTTGCGGTCACCCAGAGAGACATCCTTCTGATCTTCCTTCAGATTGATGATGTCGATAAACTTGGTTACGGGGACGCTCTCACCGGTGAGGGCGGCCTCCTCGATCTTCATGCTGGCACTCTCCAGCAGACGACCGTCGGCGGGCACGGCATCGCCGGCCTCCAGCACCACGATATCGCCCACCACCAGATCCTCACTGCGGACAGAGACGACCTTGCCATCCCGCAGGACCTTACTGGTGGCAGCGGCCATCTGTTGCAGGGCTTCAATGGCTTTTTCCGCCTTGTTCTCCTGATACACGCCCAGCACAGCGTTGACAACGACCACGAAGAGGATGATGATCACATCGGCAAAGCTCTCGTTCTCCACGATGGCCAGCACAGCGCTGATGGCGGCGGCGGCCAGCAGAATGATGATCATAGGATCGGACAGCTGCTTGAGGAACTGCTTGAAGATGGAGTCCTTCTTTCCCTCGGCCAGCTTGTTCTTGCCGTTTTTGGCAAGGCGTGCTTCGGCCTCAGCCGTGGTCAGACCCTCGGCAGAGGAAGCAACCTCAGCAAATACGGCGCTTGTTTCTTCCAGATAATGCTTCATACGGTGTCTCCTTCCAGAGTAAAATTACGCGAAAAAAAGAGGCCCACGTACAGTAACAAGTGCTGCACATGAGTCTCGTTGTTACGGTCAAGCCAGACGGCTCACAAGCCGCCAAGATGTTGACTTGACCCGCAGGGCATCAGCCCCACGCAACTACTCCCCCATGAATTGGGAATCTTGAAATTGGGAATCTTGATTTCAATGATTAAGTATATCATAGAATTCGACCTGTATGCAAGAGTAAATTTTGTAAAATAATCGTGAATTCAATGAAATACAGCAAAAAAAGAGACCCTCGCGGGTCTCTTTTTTGCAGATGTACTTACTTGCTCAGTGCCTCATCAATGGCCTTGGCAGCCTGCTTACCGGCACCCATGGCCAGAATGACGGTAGCAGCACCGGTGACGGCATCGCCGCCGGCGTACACGCCGGGACGGGAAGTAAGGCCGTCCTCATTGACGATGATACCGCCCTTCTTATTGACCTCCAGGCCCTTGGTGGTGGACTTGATGAGGGGGTTGGGGCTGGTACCCAGGGACATGATGACAGCGTCCACAGGGAGATCAAACTCACTGCCCACCTTTTCGATGGGACGACGGCGACCGGAGGCATCGGGCTCACCCAGCTCCATCTCAATGCAGGTCATAGAGGCCACTGCACCGTTCTCATCGCCGTTGATGGCAATGGGGTTGTTGAGGGTCTTGAAGATGATACCCTCTTCAATGGCGTGCTCCACCTCTTCATGACGGGCAGGCAGCTCCTCCATACCGCGGCGGTAAACCACCCAGACCTCAGCACCGAGACGCTTGGAGCAGCGTGCGGCGTCCATGGCCACATTGCCGCCGCCTACGACGGCGACCTTCTTGCCCTTGAGATCCATAATGGGGGTGTCGCTGTCCTCGCGATAGGCCTTCATCAGGTTGATACGGGTGAGGAACTCATTGGCAGAGAAAACGCCCTTGAGGTTCTCGCCGGGGATATTCATAAACATGGGCAGACCGGCACCGGAGCCCACGAACACGGCCTCGAAGCCCTCTTCTTCCATCAGCTCATCAATGGTGATGGTGCGGCCCACCACGGTGTTGGTGACCACCTTGACACCGAAGTACTCAAGGCGCTTG
The DNA here is from genome assembly GCA_017416445.1 of Oscillospiraceae bacterium. Classification (GTDB taxonomy): domain Bacteria; phylum Bacillota; class Clostridia; order Oscillospirales; family Oscillospiraceae; genus Vescimonas. Next base: position 28,574 of record JAFQCJ010000027.1, read on the forward strand.
ACCTCTTTCTGGACGATGGCCTTAGGCAGACGGAACTCGGGGATACCGTAGACCAGCACGCCGCCGGCGAGGTGGAGTGCCTCGTAAACGGTGACATCATAGCCCTTGCGTGCCAGATCGCCGGCGCAGGTGAGGCCGGCAGGGCCGGAACCCACAACCGCCACCTTGTGGCCGTTGGACTCGGGCTTAGCGGGAGCGCCGCCCTGATGACCGTGGGCATTATGATAGTCGGCCACGAAACGCTCCAGGCGGCCGATACCTACGCTCTCGCCCTTGATACCACGGATGCACTGACCCTCGCACTGGTTCTCCTGAGGGCAGACACGGCCGCAGATGGCGGGCAGACTGTTGGTGGAGGTGATGATCTGGAAAGCGCCGTCGAAATCACCCTCAGCCACACGGGTAATAAACTCGGGAATACGGACATTCACAGGGCAGCCGGAGACGCACTTGGGATTCTTGCAGTTGAGGCAGCGCTTTGCCTCGTCGATAGCCATTTCCTCAGTATAGCCCAGAGCCACCTCGTCGAAATTCTTATTGCGGACATTGGGGTCCTGTGCGGGCATGGGATTCTTATCCAAACGCATATTTGCCATCTTACTTAACCTCCTGACGGAACAGATTGCAGACTTCTTCGTGCTTATGCTTTTCAAACTCTGCGTACATCTGGTTACGCTTCACAGCCAGATCCCAGTCTACCTTGTGGCCGTCGAAGTCAGGGCCGTCAACGCAGGCAAACTTGGTCTCTCCGCCCACAGTCAGGCGGCAGCCGCCGCACATACCGGTACCGTCGATCATAATGGGAGACATGGACACGGTGGTGGGGATACCGTAGGGCTCGGTGGTCTTGGAGACGAACTTCATCATAACCATGGGGCCAATGGCAAAGATCTCGTCATACTGATGACCGGCATCCAGCAGCTCCTTCAGCGCCTCGGTAACGAGGCCCTTCTGTCCATAGCTGCCGTCGTCGGTGCAGACCTTCAGCACGGAGGAGACAGCCTTGAACTTCTCTTCCAGGATGACCACATCCTTATTCTTGAAGCCGACGACAGCGTGTACCTCAGCACCGCAGTCGTGGAACTTCTTCAGTACGGGATAGGCAATGGCACAGCCCACGCCGCCGCCGACAACGCAGACCTTCTTCTTGCCCTCGGTATGGGTGGGGACACCCAGGGGGCCGACGAAGTCCTGCAGGAAGTCGCCCTGCTGCTTGTGGCTGAGCTTCTCGGTGGTGGCACCGATGGTCTGCACGATGATGGTCACCGTGCCCTTCTCGCGGTCATAGTCGTGGATGGTGATGGGGATACGCTCGCCGTTCTCATCCACACGCAGGATGATGAACTGACCGGGCTGCGCCTTCTTCGCCACCATGGGGGCCTCGATCTCATAGAGGATCACGGTGGGTTTCAGAGCTTCTTTTGTCACAATGCGATACATACTTACTCCCTCGTTTCCTTATTTTTGCGTTCCGCGCCACAATGGCGGCGGCAGTATTCCATATTGTTTATATTATCACAATCTCTTTACAGCGTCAATGGTTCTTTTGTGCGAAACCTATATTTCACGCCTTTTAAATGCGGTGCTGAATGGTGACGATACGACCGTTGACGGCCACCAGTTCCTCATCACGCATTTTCTTCAGTTCCCGCATCATGGCGCTGCGGTCAGTGGAGATATAGTCGGCCAGTGCGCTCAGGGAAAAGGGCAGTTCGAAGCTGTCCTCACCGCGCTTGGCCGCCTGCAGAGTAAAATAGCGCAGCAGCTTTTCCCGGATGCTGCGGCGGGAGAGTACCTCCACGCGCTCGGACAGCGCCGAGGCTTTGTCGGTGACGAGACGGAACATGTTCTCCACCACACGGGTGTGGTGGGCACAGGCCTTCTCGCAGCGCTTGAGGAGCGCAGCAGCCGGCACGAAACTAACGCAGCAGGGACGGGTGCAGACCACAGTGATGCTGTCGTCATTGGCGCGCTCAAACATCAGCAATTCACCAAAAACGCTGCCCACCTCCAGGTGTTCCAAAATGGTGCGGCCACCCCGTTCGTCAATGCGTTCTACCTCGGCGGTACCTGCAGTGACCACGCCTACCATGTTGCGCCCGTCACCGAAATCATAGATCGTGTCATCCACCTCATAGCACTGGCTGAACACGCCGAAGCACTGCTCCATCAAGCTGCACTCCTCGGCGGAGACACCAAAGAGCAGCGGGGTATTTACAGTTGTCATCATGATTCTTTCCTCCTTACTCCTGCGGCAGTTCCGTCACGGAGGAGAACTGATACACACCCATATCGTACTGCACCAGACCCGTCAGCGTGGGGCGGAAGAGATAGCGATAGGTATCGTTGCACAAGGGGATCACATAGCCGCTCTCCACCAGCAGACTCTCGGCATCGGCGAGATAGGCGTCCCGCGCCTCTACGCTGTCGGAGGCAGCGGCGGCACGGAGCAGAATATCGTAGGCATTGGAATAATGCTGTCCGTAGTTATCAAAGCTGGTGCTGATATAGTTCTCCAAATAGCCACGGGCCGTGTTGGTAACATCGGACACAGACATAAGGGCAAGGGAGAAAGCGCCTCTCTCCAGTGCTTTTTGCATCTCTCCGCTCTGCACTGCCACCACCTCTACGGTAAGGCCCAGCACCTCCTGCCACTGCTGCTTTAACACCTGCGCAATACGGCCGGCAGTAGCATTGCCCTCATAGATAAGGGTCACGACACCGAGATGTTCCATCGCGTAGGCACCGCCGCGGTAAAAAGAGGCGATCAGTTCCCGGGCCTGGGCGCGGTTCTTCTCCACACTCTCAGCATCGCAGGGTGTTACCGGGCCATTTACCTGACGGAACAGATTGCCGCTGAGGGTGGTGACCCCCTCAGGTATGAGACCCTCGGCGCCGACAAACTGATATCCCGCCGCCGCGGCCACGGCATTGCGGTCCAAAGCCAGGCTCATGGCCTGCCGCACACTTTCACTGAGAGAGGACATCTGATTCACCGCCAGCACCATCACCTCGGGGTGATGGGCCACAACGCTGCCCTCCAGATCGCCGCACTTGAGAATGAAGTCAGACTCCTCTTTCTCATAGCTGCTGAAAGCGCGCTCCTCGCTGCCGGCAAAGAAGAAGTCAATCTCCTTAGGTCCAATGCGAAGGCGGTCATAGTATCCCTCACGCTCCACCACCGTCAGGTGTCCGGCGTTGAAATTCCGCACAGCATAGGCGCCGTTGGTGATCAGCGTGGCTTTCTTCATCGTCCAGTCGGGCACCGGTTCGGGAGGTACCGTTTCTTCTTCCACGGTCTCCTCTTCCTCCACAGTCTGCCACACAGGCACCATATCTCTTCGAAGGGGCATCGTGGCGGAGTCTGTGCAGACCACCGAGAGGAAATAGGCACAGTGCTCTGCCAGGGTCACCGTAAAGGTATGACTGTCGGGAGCGGCAACAGCCAGTGCCGTCACATCCCCGGCAATGGCCTCCTCATAACCGGCCACCATCTTCAGGATCTCGCGGTTGGGAGAGGCCACCTGAGGGGCCACCAGCCGCTGCCATGCGTGAACAAAGTCATCCGCCGTCACCTCCCGGCCGTCAGACCAGAGCAGGTCCTTGCGCAGGGTGAAGGTGTAGGTCTCGGTACCATCGTCATTCGCCGTTACCTCATAGCCGGAGGCCTGTCCGTTGACAAGACCGGCAGCCGTAACTTTCATCAGATTTTCAAACAGGTGCACCACGATGGTGCGCTCCTCCCCGGTGGTGGCATAGGCCGGGTCGAGAGTCGCGGGTTCCTCCACAAAAGCAGCACGGATCTCCAGTCCCTTCTCCTCCACCGGTTCTCTGCCGCAGCCGGCACACAACAGCATCACCGCCGAGAGCAGCAGTGCCGCTAATCGTTTTACTTGCTTCATATACCTCTCCTTTGTCCTGCCTCGTTCACTGTGCCGTGACAGTACCGTCCTCGGCCAGTACAGCACTCACTACCTGAGCCCCTGCGTTGCGGATGATATCATCAAGGCGCATACGGCTGGGGAAATCGCTGATGAGCGTATAGGCCACGCCGTGGCGCTTGGCACGACCTGTACGGCCGATGCGGTGGATGTAGTACTCGTTCTCGTCGGGCACTTCAAAGTTGAACACCGCGTCCACATCGTCCACATCGATACCTCTCGCCGCCACATCGGTGGCGACGAACACACGGAGTTTCCCGTCGCGGAATTGCTGCATCACCGCTTCCCGCTTTTTCTGGGGGATGTCGCCGTGAATACACTGGGCATCCACGCCGCGCATCTGCAGGAATTTTGTAAGGCGTTCTGTGCTGCCCTTCGTATTGCAAAAGCACATGACGCGGTCGTAGTTTTCCTTATTCAATATCTTCACGATGGCATCCACCTTCCCATCGGAGGGCACCTCGAGACGATACTGCAGAATGTCGGGCTTATTCTCCTCCGTGGGACGGACGGTGATCTCCTCGGGGTCACGCTGATAGACCCAGGAGATATCCATCACCTCCCGGGAGATGGTGGCGGAGAACATACCCAAATTCTTACGGTTGGGGATCTTGTCCAAGATACGGGTCACATCGTGGATAAAGCCCATGTCCAGCATACGGTCGGCCTCGTCCAGCACCACCGTTTTCACATCCTTCACCACCACGGTGCGGCGTTTCATATGATCGCTGAGACGGCCGGGGGTTGCCACCACGATCTGGGGACGGCGCTTCAAAGCCTCGATCTGGCGATTGATGGGCTGACCGCCGTAGAGGCAGACAATACGCACGCCTTCGTGGCACACCGCTACCTCCCGCATCTCCTCGGTAATCTGGATAGCCAGCTCACGGGTGGGGGCGAGAATAACAGCCTGCACCTTCTCGCTGTCACGGTCAAGGGCCTCGATAATGGGGATGCCGAAAGCCATGGTCTTGCCCGTGCCGGTAGGGGCCTTGGCAATGACATCTCTGCCCTCCAGCATGGGAGGGATACAGCCGGCCTGTACCGGCGTGGAGATGGTATATCCTTTATTACGGACGGCCCGCATGGTAGCCTCGGACAGTCCAAAGCTCTCAAAGGGCACACCCTGTGTGATTTCCATATGGTTGTTCCTCTTGTTTTCTATAAATTTTCAGTTGTAGTCAGTATAGCATAGCCGCATATAAAAAGCAAGGAGAGGTGTTGCGGATGTCACGCCCCTTCCTTTCCATCACTTCCCTGTTGACAATGTAAACAGCCCGTGCTATCATGTGTTTACAATGTAAACTAACAGGAGGTGCGGATATGGAACACAGTTTTACCCCTACCGAGTGGAAGCTGATGGAATGTCTGTGGGAAAAGGGCAGCGTTACAGGCCGCGAGGCGGTGGACTATCTCCACGCCCACGCAGCGTGGAGCCGCAGTACCACCCTCACCATGCTGCGGCGCATGACGGAAAAGGGTGTTATCGCCTGCGTTGACCATGACGATGGCGTAAAGACCTACGCTCCCCTTGTGTCCCGTCAGCAGGCGGTACAGCGGGAGACCCACGATTTTCTCTCCCGCGTCTACCACGGCAGCGTCAGCCAGATGGTCAGCGCCGTGACGGAAAAGCAGAGCCTTACACAACAGGAGATTGACGAGCTGTACGCCATTTTGCGCCGCGCCGAGGAGCGGCAGTAAGGAGGGGTGGCTATGATGCTGAACTGGATCATTTCCTCCTCCCTGTTGATCGTGGCCGTCATCGTCCTGCGCTTTGCCCTGCGGGGTAAGGTCTCCCCCGCCATTGGCTACGCCCTGTGGCTGGTGGTGCTGGTGCGCCTGCTTGTCCCGGGCTCGGTGATGTATATTCCCTTCTCTGCCGCAACGGTGGTGGAGAACACGCAGCTTTCCCAGGATTTGGAGCGGTTGGAATATGTAGACGCCGTGGAGCACGCCGATGATGGCAGCGTACTGGGCATCATGCACGATGCCGTGTTCAACACTGAGATCGGCGGTTGGAAGGACAGTCACACTATCGTGGACTACAGTGCCGACGAGGAGGAGTTCTCCCGCTGGCAGCGCTCCAGCAATGTGAAGAACCTCGGCAAAAACATCCTCCGTCCCGCGTGGATCGCAGGCATCGTCCTTGTGGCGGTGTGGTTTGCCGGCGTCAACATGGTGTTCACCCGCCGTCTGCGCCGCTCGCGGCAGCGGTTGGAAGTGGATTGTCCCCGCCCTGTCTACATTTCCGATGTGGTGGAGACCCCCTGCCTCCACGGTCTTGTCGCCCCCGCCATCTATGTGACCCCCGCCGTGGCGGCGGACGAAGTTGCCCTGCGCCATGTGCTGAGCCACGAGTTGAGCCACTATCGCCACGGCGACCATATTTGGGGCATCTTCCGCGCTGCGGCGCTGGCGCTCCACTGGTATAATCCACTCGTATGGTGGGCGGCAGCATTGTCCCGCCGGGATGCCGAACTGTCCTGCGACGAGGCCGCCATCGCCCTCTTGGGTGAGGGGCAGCGCACCGACTATGGGCGCACCCTGATCGGCCTCAGCTGTCGCGGGGGCGGGCGTGACCTGCTGCTGAACGCCACCACCATGACGGGCAGCAAGCGGGGCTTGCGTGAGCGTATCGTGCTGATCGCCGAAAAGCCGCAAACCAAGGCTGCCGCCGTATTTTTCGCCGCCGTTATCCTGATCTTCGCCGCCGTGTTCACCTTTGCCGGCAGCGTACCCGGCAGCAGCTATATCCGCGCCGGCAGCGCTACACCTTCCAACGAGGACTTCCGCCTCCGCTATGATAAGACCATCACCACCGTCCGCCTTGTCTGCGATGTGTATCAGGACGGCGAACTGCTGCAGGTGGAGGATCGCGTGTTCTCCTCCTCGGCGGTAGAGCATATTCACATCGAGCCCCGTCTTAAAGGGTTGGACTCCCGCGATTACGATATTGTCGTAACGATAGAGGGCAGCATGAGCAGGCAGGAGATCGTCTTTGATGTCACCACCGGTTATAGCTATGCGCTGTACGGCTGGTCGACCCCCAATATGCCCCAGCCTGTAAAACTGGCCGTGGATGACAGCGTGATGCTGATGATCTTCCGCGCAGGAGAGCACATGAGCATTCCCGCCGGAGACGAGCTGACAGCGAATATGCTGCGCTACTATCCTGAGCGCACCGCTGCCATCCGACTGGAGTTCTACGGCGACGAAAAATCTGCCCGCGAGCAAGGCAGCGGCCTCGCCTACGAAAATCCTCTTCTGATCGCTGCCGACAATCTCCACCGCTTTGGAGATATCATCTATATGACCTGCGAAAACAGTTGGAAAACCATGAAGGACAGCGCCGAACTCTACACCCGCTACCGCTTCGGAAATCTGGAACAGGCCACCCTCAGCGTGAAATATTACCAAAAGGGTCAGCTGATGGAGGAGGCGCAGCTCCCCTATGATCTGCGGCTGAGCCGCTATGGCTGCTTCCTTTCCCCCACGGAAAACGGTTGGCAGGCCGGCGTAAGTGTTTGTGACTACGCACTTGGCCGCGAAACTGATTATTTCGACATCACCGTCCCCGTCAGCGGTACGCCCCAGGTGCAAAACCGCTCCGGCAGTGATATTGGTGAGATATGGGATGTGGGTGGAGACTTCCTAAAGGTAGGGCAGACCTACTGTCTCGCCACCGCCGTGTGGGGTGACAGCGTGGCTCACTGGGGCTTGGAATATGAAGAGCACCCCGAGCGGATCGCTGAGGCGGAACATTTGGTGCTCTTTGAGCTGACGGTGGAGGAACACGGCGGCGACCGCTACGGCGAGTATATGAGCGGTGTGCGCCCCCTCTATATCCATCTGCCTCCCGAGCTGACCTCGTGGGAACTGCCCAATGAACACGGCGAAGGCGTTATCACAGGGGCTGTCGTACCTGTCGGCAATCAGGGCTATGCGCTGACCAAGGACGAGTATTTGGAGATGACGGAGAATGGTACCGATGCCACCACCATCCTCTCCAACCGCCGCTACTGGGCCATGGAATACGCCGACTATATCCCCGATTGGGTGCACAGTAGTGAAAGTGTCACAGGAACAGGCGACCTTACGGGGGCGATCCCCCAGTGGACGCTCCATGTGGCCGCACCAGAGGCCTCCACCCCCGAGGGTTTCGTCAGTTCCTTTGCCAACGAGGAAATTATCTGCACCTCCGGCGCACTGACCCTCCAAAACCACAACGACTTCCCTGTGTGGGGTACGGTTTGGATCGGCGAGGAGGATCGGGCAAACTTTGGCAAGACGGCGGGCGGCTTTGCGCTGAACCCCGGTGAGTGGGTGACCATCCACAACATCTCCCCCAACCTCATCCACAGCGTCTCCCTCGGCGCTATGGTGGAGGAGGACACAGCAATACGGCTGACCGTCCTTGACCACGATGCCTGCCACGATGAATGAGGAAAGAAGCGTGCCTATGAAAGGAAAACCTAAGCCCCTTCTCGTCATTGCCCTCATCCTTGCCGCCATCGTCCTCTACCTCGCCGTGTTTTTCATCGTCAGAGGTGTACCGGAGGGGAGCTATGTCCGCACCTCGGGCATGGGCGCACCTACATGGCACTTCCAGTTGGAAGAGGACATCACCGATATGTATGTCCGCCACAGCTACTATAAGGACGGGGAGTTTATCACCTACGGCGAGGGCCGCTATGACACTGACCGTCTCCTCTCCTACAGTCTCGACATCGGTTGGGAGGATGTATCTCTAAGGCATTTCCGTATGGAGGAAACAGCGAAATTTACCCCCAGTCTCCGCCACTTTGCGTGGACATATAGTTTCGGTACAAAGGAGAAGCAGCAGACAACGATGGTTCTGCATAACCAGTTCCCCGATATTGAGGCGGAGTATCACTTCTCCGCCCTCCGTTCATCCTCTCCCATCCCTGTGAAAAAAGGCGTGCCCATCACGCTGATGAACATCGCCTTTGGCGACTGCGTTCCCTTTGAGTTGGACAGAGATCTGGCGCTGAATCCCGCCCACCTCGCCGACCTTTTGGAGGACGATGTGGGCAACCGCATTGTAATCGAGGCCTATTTTGAATAACACGCAAAAAATCCCGCCATCGGCGGGATTTTTGTTGTTTTGCAAGTGCTTTCTTGTTATTTCGTCGGGCGGCCTGCCCACAGGCCGCCGCGGGTCGATGTGGGCATCGACCCCTACAACAAAACAAGGTGGCTTTTGCGCTTTATTCCTTCGGCATGGTCTGGGTTGCCGCACCGCCGCCGAGGCCAAAATCATCGGCAACAGAGGCGGTGTCACGCTTCAGCATCGTCTCCATGACGCGGATATCGCTGTCGATGTCCATGGCGGTCTCCCGGTACAGCTCATCCAGCTGATGCTCAAAGCCCGCGATGATGTTGTCCATGGTCTGCTCAATGCGCTCCTTGGCTTGGTTGAGATTCTCACCGCTGACACCCGCCTCCTCAAAGTCGGCATAGCTGTCCAGCAGCTTTTGGGTGGTGGGGAGATAGTATTTTAAGAAGGTATTGGCCTTGTCGGCAGACTTGGGATTGTCCTCAATAAACTTGAAGATGCGCCCCGTCACCTGCTCAAGGCGGTCGATTTTGGCGCTCAGCTCTGCATCATCAATGCGGTCATTGGCGCGGCGAATGGCACTGAGGCGGAAATCGTGGTCAAAGCCACCGGTAGGCGCGGCGGCAACCTTTGTCTCTGCCGCTGCCTTGGCGCGGACATTGCGGCTGTCATAGTACTCATGTGCCGCAGCAGCGGAGAGGAACAGCATATCCTGCCCGTTGTCCACATAGGCCTGCGGACCCCACATGCCCTTTTCCACCATCATCTCAATGTCACGCTCTGCTTTGCCGAGGCGCACATCGGCGGCACAGGCAAGGTCAGCGAGGGGGATGGCCTTACGACCACCCGCGCAGGCCACATACTTGGCAAAGCGGCGGGCACGGCGCTTCATCATACCGCCGCCCAGTATCAGTGCAATACCGCCTGCGGCAAGACCGGTGGGGAAGAACAGTTCGGAGATAAACGACCACAAATCAAGGTGGAATTTCATGTAGTCGCCCACAGTGGCACTGAGCCCCAAAAGTCCCAGTGCCAACACGGCGATACCGATCACGGTCATAATGCGGCTGCCGCGGCGCCCGTACTGGGGCGTGGCGGTGACTTTCTTCTTTTTCGGTGCAGCCTTTGCCTGCGCCGTCTTGGGGGCAGCGGCCTGTGCCGTAGTCTGTGCCTTGGGGGCGGCCTGCTGCCCTGTGGTGGAGGTGTAGGCTCCACTGGCCTTGCCGTAGTTTTGTGTGGTCTTTTTCTTCTTGGGGTCATCCATCAGCTTGGAAATCAGGAAGAACAAGCCCACAGGCCACGCCACAATAAACATAAAGCCGATGAAAAGCCAAGAACCGATGTCGCTGTCGTTCTTCTTCGGCTCAAAACCGCCCTTGTTGTCGTACTGATAGCTCATGACTTGATGCCGCCCTTCCCCTTCAGCTTACGCTTGTTGCCGAACTCGTCCACCACATAGGTGTTGTCAAGGGTATCACGGAGATTTCCCACCACGGAGTCGATATACTCGCGGCGCAGAATATCCCGCTCACGAATTTCCTCTTCCGTCAGACCTTCGGTCTTTGCCTTGCGGGCCAGTTCGTTGATTCTATCCAGTTTTTTCTGATTCATAGTCTTTCTCCCAAGTTCTGCGTGTTGTAAAGAGCGGCGTAGATACCACGGCGCTCCATCAGTTCTTCGTGGCTGCCCTCCTCGGCAATGAGGCCGTCCTCCACCACCAGAATGCGGCTGGCACTGCGGATGGTGCTGAGGCGATGGGCGATAATGAGTGTGGTGCGTCCCACTGCCAAAGTGTCCAGCGCGTGCTGGATCTTGGACTCGGTAACGCTGTCGAGAGCAGAGGTGGCCTCGTCCAAAATAAGGATGGGGGGATTCTTTAAGAAAATACGGGCGATAGCCACACGCTGCTTCTGACCACCCGAGAGGAGCGTACCACGCTCACCCACATAGGTATCAAAGCCATGGGGCATGTCCATAATGTCGGCGTAGATCTCCGCCTTTTTCGCCGCCTTTTCCACTTCTTCATCCGTGGCATCGGGGCGACCGTAGCGGATATTCTCCCGCACCGTGTCGGCAAAGAGGAACACATCCTGCTGCACAATGCCGATGGAGCGGCGGAGGGATTCCAGCTTGACACCGCGCACATCCAAGCCATCTACGGTGATGGCCCCCGCCTGTACATCGTAAAAGCGCGGAATCAGCTGGCAGAGGGTGGATTTACCACCACCCGAAGAGCCCACGATGGCCACCGTCTCCCCTGCCGCTACACGGATATCCACGCCCCGAAGGACATCGCTGCTGCCATCGTAGGTAAAGTGGACATCCTCCACACCGATCTCACCCTGCACCTCCGCTAACAACGCCGCATCGGGGGCATCGGTAACGGTGGGCTCGGTGTCCATCAGTTCACAGAACCGCTGCAGACCCGCCGCACCACTGGAGAAGAGCTCGGCAAAGTTGGCCAGCTTCCGTACAGGGGCAATAAAGGTGGTGATATAGAGGGTAAAGGTCACCATGTCCACCAAATCCATGGTACCCTGCATAATGAAGAGTCCGCCGCCTGCAATGACCGCCACATTCAAAATGGTGACAAACAGCTCCATGGTGGCGGTAAAGCGGCCCATCTCCCGATGGAATCCACGCTTGGCGGTCTTGAACTGCTCGTTGGCCCCATCAAAGCGCGCCTGCTGAATGTGCTCATTGGCAAAGGCCTTGGTGGTGCGGATGCCGCTGAGGCCCGACTCGATCTCAGCATTGATGGTACCGGTGCGCTGTTTGGCGATGTGGGAGGCCCGGGACATACCATTGCGCCGCAGAACCAACAGCAACACAAACAGGGGGATGATCACCAGTACAATCAGGGCCATACGCCACTCGATGGAGAACATCACCGCCATGGCACCAACGATGGTCACAAAGGAGATCAGCAGATCCTCAGGGCCGTGGTGGGCCAGCTCCGTCACCTCGAAAAGATCGGTGGTGAGGCGGCTCATCAGCTGGCCCGTGCGGTTTTGATCGTAGAAATCAAAACCCAGCGTCTGCATATGGTGATAGAGGTCCCGGCGAATATCCGCCTCCACGCGGATACCAAAGGTATGACCCCAAAAGCTGACAACATAATAGAGTGCCGCACGAAGGACGAAGGCCAGCGTCATAATCCCCATGACAAGGAAGAACACACGGTATTCCTGTTGGGGCAGCCATCGGTTCATGGCCTCCCGGGAGACGATGGGAAAAAGGATATCCACCACCGCGATGAGCACCGCGCAGATCATGTCCAGTGTAAAGAGCTTCCAATGAGGGCGGAAATAGGATACAAAGCGCCGCAGTGCACTTTTTTTCTTCACTCGTCTCACCTCTTCCGGCTAGTTTCTGACAAAATAGTATAGCACACTCCCCTCCTCTTTACAAGCAAGGAGACAGAAAAAACGCAGCGGTATCATTCCATACCGCTGCGTTGGGTTGACTATGCAGTTTACTTCACACGCACCACGATCTCCACCTTTACATCGCCCAGCTTGGCGGTAATGGTGGTCTCACCGGAGGTGATACCCTTGATGGTGCCATCGGAAGAGACGGTGGCGATGGAGCTGTTGGCCACAGACCAGTTGGGCTTGACATCGGTGCCCTGTACCTCAAGGCCGAAGCTCTCGCCTCTGGAGAGGCTCACATCAAACTTGCCGTCCTCGATCTTGGAGAGACTGGTACCGTACAGAGGAACAGTGATGTTGACCTTGCTCAGATCAACCTTACTGTTGACGGGAGGCGTGGGATCGTCCACCACGGGATCGCTCTCCACATGCTCCTTCACCGTCACGGCGCACACAGCACTCTCGTCGCCGCAGGTGACGGTCACCACAGCACTGCCCACGGCCACAGCGGTAACCTTGCCCTCCTCGCTGACGGTAAGTACTGCAGGATCGCTGTTCTGCCAGACATATTCCTGACCCTCAGCACCGCCGCTGACAGTAAGCTGTTCACTGCCGCCGGGGGCAAGCATCAGCACTGCCTTGTTCAGCGTCAGCTTCTTCACGGGAGTGGGGTCCTTCTCGCCGTCCTGAGACTGCTGATCGTCGGTGCCGGGTGTAGGCGTTACCTGCTCAGAGCCGGGACGGCCATCAAACCAACTCTTCACCGTGTCGCCGAAGAAGGCCCAGACAGCCACGGCAATAATGAGGACGATCACCAGCACCAGCAGCGGCCCGACAATACTGGGGGCCTTATGCTTCTGCTCCATGCGGCGGTGATTGCGTTTTTTTACCTTACCGTTATAGTACTCCTCATCCTCTGCGCAGAAAGGACAGGATTTATAGCTATCGGAGAACATCTCTCCGCATTTTCTGCATTTCAACAAACTCATGAATTCTCCTCCAATGGACATACGATGGCATAATACCTTTACATAATACCCAAAATCAAGGTGTCCGTCAACTGAAAATTCTTGGAATTCCCCGCTTTTTTTACATCCTTTCTTGCTTTTCCTCCGTGTTCTTTTTATAATACAGGGGAAAACTATACAGGAGGACATCCTCTATGAATACCATCTTCATCGGCATCGCAGGCGGCACAGGCTCGGGCAAGACCACCTTGACGGAGCATTTGGCCCAGCGTTTCGGCGGCGACATCGCCGTGGTGCACCACGACAACTACTATAAGCGACAGAACCGCCCCTTTGAGGAACGGTGCCTCCAAAACTACGACCACCCCGATGCCTTTGAAACGGAGCGGATGGTGGAGGACTTGAAGCATCTCAAAGAGGGGCAAACCATCCATTGCCCCGTGTACGACTACACCATCCATAACCGCACCGACGACACCGTCGCCGTTGCCCCCGCCCCTGTGGTGCTGGTGGAGGGCATCCTCATTTTTCAGGATAAGGCATTGCGCGACCTCCTCGACATTAAAATCTTCGTAGAGACCGATGCCGATGTCCGCATCCTGCGCCGCGCCCAGCGGGATGTGGAGGAGCGGGGTCGCTCCCTCACCTCTGTGATCAATCAATATTTGGCAACGGTCAAGCCCATGCATGAGCAATTTGTAGAGCCCTCCCGCAAGTTCGCCGACATTGTGGTGCTGGAGGGCGGTCATAATCTGGTGGCGCTGGACATGATCATGCAGCGCATTGCCAACCATATTTCGGAGAATCGTCTATGATCTTACCCATCCTCGGCGCACTGTGCCTCTTGGGCGCAGTGTACTTCCTCCTCCCCCTCGCCATGGGCGTGTGCCACATCGGTATGTTCTGGCCTGCGGCGCTGCTGGTGCTGCTATCCACCATATGCTTTTTCCCCCGCCTGTGGGGAAAGCTGCCCCGCAGGGTGAAGGCAGCAGGCATTACCCTACTCTCCCTCGCTCTGTCCGTGGTAGCAGTGGTGTTGGTCTTTATGGCGGTGGCTGCCGCCGACCGTCCCACCGCGGAGGAAGCTGCCCCCGAGACAGTCATCCTGCTCGGCTGCCGCGTCTATGAGGGTAAGCCCAGCACCATGCTGCAAAACCGTATCGACGCCGCCTACGACTATTTGACCGCCCACCCCGAGGCGGTGGTCATCACCACAGGCGGTCTCGACAGTAAGGCGGAGACCATCACACAGGGTGGCTGCGCCGCGGAAACACTCATCACTATGGGCATCGACCCCGCGCGGGTCTATGCCGAGGAAAAATCCTTTGACACGCGGGAGAATCTCCTCTTCGCCGCCGAAATTATTGAGGAAAACAACCTCGACACCCATGTGGTCATTGCCAGCGATAATTTCCACCAGCTGCGAGGACAAATTTACGCCCGTGAGGCGGGCCTCGATCCCCGCGCCGCAGGCTGCGGAAGCCCCATCCTTTTAGGGGCAGGCTACGCCTGCCGCGAAGTCCTCGGCATCCTCGCCGCGGTGGTGGGCTTGGAGTAAGCATGAAAAAAGACCGCCTGCAGGCGGTCTTTTTATATTTGCTCTCACACCACCATCTCGTAGGGGCCGATCTCGCTGACAGCGAGGTACTTGTCAAGCTCCAAGGGGGAATATACCCCCAAGTCGGTGACGATGCCCGTAATGAGCTGGGGCGGCGTAATGTCAAAGGCGGGATAGTAGCCCTTCACGCCGTCGGCAGCGGTTTTAACGCCCATGGCCTCCAAAGTTTCGGCGGGGTTACGAAGCTCAATGTGGACGCAGTCCACCGTGGGATGCCCCTGATCGGGGACACCGCTGACATACACAGGCACTCCCAAATAATTGGCGGCGATGGAGATCTGGAAGGTGCCCACTTTATTGACCACATGACCGTCGCAGCAGATGGCATCGGCGGCGCAGGTAAAGAGGTCGATCCCCTCCCGCTGCATGACATAAGCGGGCATGTTGTCGGTAATGACCGTCACATCAAAGCCCATGTCGTGGCAGACAGTGGCGGTGAGGCGCGCCCCCTGGAAGAAAGGACGGGTTTCGGGGCAAAACATACGCACCTTCTTCCCCTGCTCGCGGCACTCCCGGAGCATCATACCCAAGATGGTCTCGGAGAAGCACTGGGTCATCACCGCGCCGCCATCGGGGATAAGGGCCGCCAAGTGCTTGCCCATCTGCCCCACGCGGGAGTAGCGGCGGTTATTGGTGCGGACGGTAAAGTCGCGGATATAGGTAGCCACATCACGCTCACCGTTGGCAATGGCCTCCCGGGCAGCCTCCAGGCAGCCGCCGGTAATGCGCGCCATTCGGCCCACGGTGGTGGGGCGGGCATGGGCGATCACATCGGCGGCGTGCTCTAAGTACGCCAGCTGCTCGGCAGCATTCTTGTCGCGGCACTGCCAGGCCGCCAGTGCCATAGCCATGGCGGCGGCGGTGAAGGGGCCCGTGGACTGGGTCACCATGTCCCGCAGAGCCTGCACCACCTCTTCGTAGGTGCGGCAGGTGACGAACTCCACTTTGCGGGGATATACGCGGCGGTCGAGAATACGGACTTCGCCGCTGTCGTACCAGGCCACATTTTCATATTGCAGCATAAATGCCAAACCATGATCTGCTCGCTCCATACACGCTCTCCTTTTCTCAGCCCATGAGCCGCTTGGCGGCGGCATTGGCCTCGTAGATGATTTTCTCTTTGTCCAGTGTCAGATACTCCCCGTTTTCATAGAGGATACGGCCATCCACCATGGTCATTACCACATCACTGCCCTGCATACTGTAGGCCACCAAGCCCGCAGTATCCACACAGGGGGTCAGATGGGGTCTGTCCAGTGCAACGGCAACGATGTCGGCCTTGCGCCCCACCGCCAGTTCGCCTGTGTCATCGCGTCCCTGTGCCAAGGCGCCGTTCCGGGTGGCCATTGTAATGGTGTCGGTGGCACGCAACAGTGCCGCATCCCCGTGATAGCCGTTGTGGATAATAGAGGCCAAATGCAGCTCCTTGGCCATGTTGAGGGTGTTGTTACTGGCGGCACCATCGGTTCCCAGCGCCACAGTGATGCCCTGGTCCAGCATCTGCGGGATAGGGGCAAAGCCGCTGCCCAGCTTCATGTTGCTGCTGGGATTGTGGACAACCGCCACACCCTTTTCTTTCATCAATCTACGGTCACTCTCGCTGACCCATACGCAGTGGGCCGCCTGACAGGGTACATCGAATACTCCTGCGCGGTTCATCCACTCCGCAGGGGTGAGACCATGGCGCGCAAGACACTCCTCGTGCTCGGTCTTCGTCTCAGAAAGATGGATATGCATTCTGCCGCCTGCATTTTTGCACCACGCTGCCGTGCCTGCGGCAACATCGGCGTTGCAGGTATACTCGGCGTGGAGGCAGCCGTCGATGCGGAGGCGGCCGTTTGCCGTGGCGTGACAGGTTTTCCAGAGTTCTTCCAGCTTTCGCGCACTGCTGTTTTTCTCGTAGGTGTCGGCAGGGTCAAAGGCCTGCACGGGATAGTTGAGATTGGCCTTGATGCCGCTCTCCACTACCAGCTCCGCCATCTCCGCAGGGTGGAAATACATATCGGAGAAGGAGGTGGTGCCACAGGCAAGCATCTCCAGTAAAGCCAGGGCCGCCCCTGCCCGGATATCCGCAGCGGTCATTTTGCCCTCCAGGGGGAAAATGGCCTCAAAGAGCCAGCGCTGAAGGGGCAGGTCGGTACCTACACCGCGGAGCAGTGTCATCGCCGTATGGGTATGGGCATTGACAAAGCCAGGGAGCAGCAGGCGCTGGGTACAATCCTTCTCGGTATGAAACACCCCCTCGGGTCGGACCGTTCCCACATAGGTGATGGTATCGTCCTCCACCGCCAGGAACCCCTTTTCCACCACTCCATCGGGGGTGTAAATGTCGGCGTTTTTAAACAGCAGTTTCATCTTACATCTTCTCCAATACATCCATCAGGTAGGCGCTGAAGTCCTCCCCCACCTTACGACCCACCTCGTTGACCTCCTCGTCGGTGAGGGGGGCATCCAGCATCCCCGCCGCCAGATTGGTGATAACGGAGAAGCCCAGGCAGGGCAGACCGCAGTGTGCCGCTGTCAGTGCCTCGGTGACGGTGGACATACCTACTGCATCGCCACCCAGAATGCGGATAGCGCGAATCTCGGCAGGAGTCTCGAACTGGGGGCCCTGCATGAAGAAGTAGCAGCCCTCGTGGAAGGTGAGGGGGCTGTTCACGGCACATTTCAGTGCCAATTCCCGCAATGCAGGCGTGTACATCTTCTGTACATCGAAAAACCGCGGGCCAAACTCGGGAATATTTTTTCCACGGAGGGGAGAGAAACCGCAGAACATCATCTGGTCATTGATAACCATAATATCACCGGGCTTGAAGTTCTCGTTGACGCCGCCGGCAGCATTGGTAAGAATAACGGCGCGGCAGCCCAGGAGTTTGAAAAGCCGTACAGGGGCGGTCAGCTGATCGAAATCATAGCCCTCGTAGGAGTGGAAGCGGCCCGACATACACGCCACTTTCTTTCCTGCGACAGTGCCGCAGATAAGTTCGCCGGCGTGCGTGGCCACAGTGGAGCGGAGGAAATTGGGGATATCCTCATAGGGGATCGCAACGGGGTTTTCCACATATCGGACGAAAGGCCCCAGTGCAGAGCCCAGTACGATACCGATCTCAGGGGTAAAGCCGATCTTCTCAAGAACGAAATCGGCACTTTTGGCAAAAAATTCATAGGTGTATTCCACGGTTGTCCCTCCTCATTTGATTAGTGTGATTGTACCACGGACAAACACGGCTGTCAATTTTCGGTGAATTCCCCCGAAATTCCTAATAGAAAGCTCTTGCAATTTAGAAATTTCGTGTTACAATGAGGGTGTTAAATCTTTATGGAGGTGCTCATTATGGCATACGCTATCAATTCCGCTTGTGTCAGCTGCGGCGCTTGCGCCGATGCTTGCCCCGTTGGTGCGATCTCTCAGGGTGATTCCCAGTATGTGATCGATGCCGGCGCTTGCCTGGACTGCGGTTCTTGCGCAGACACCTGCCCCAACGGCGCTATCAACCCCGCTGAGTAATCTACTTAGAAAAAGACGCCGGACCTTGTGTCCGGCTTCTTTTTTTACCTAAGGAGCTGCTTATGGAACGCTGTGAACACCTTTGGCCCCACGGCCCCCGTTTCTACTGGGATGAGGGTTGTTTCCCTCCCTCTACCGACTCGTTTCTCCTGGCCGCCTTTCCCCGCCTGCGCCGCGGTATGCGGGTATGCGATTTAGGTGCCGGTGCAGGGCTTTTGGGCGTATTGCTCCTGAGCCGCGAACCCTCTCTGGCAGTGACAGGAATAGAAAAAGACCAGCACGCCTGCGGCTACCTCCGTCGCAATGCCGAAGAAAACGCACTGCCCATGACAGCAGTGGAAAGTGATATGCGTTTCTCACTGGAATCTCTGCCGCGACAGAGTTTTGATCTCGTCATCACCAATCCCCCGTATTTTGCACCCAACAGCGGTGCAGTGGCAGAGGGCAGACGGGGCGGGGCACGCACCGAGTCCACCGCCACACTGGGGGATATTCTCGATGCTGCCGATGCACTTTTACGCTACGGCGGGGAACTGGCTATGGTCTATCGCACTGAGCGTCTCGGCGAATTGATGCAGGAGGCATCGAACCGCCGTCTTACACCCAAACGGCTGCGCCTTGTCCACGCCCGATTTGATGCCGCCCCCTCCATGGCGCTGGTGTTGTATAAAAAAGGAGGACACCACGGCCTCACCGTGGAGCCGCCCCTCCTCCTCACGCTGCCTGACGGCAGGGAGAGCAATGAGGTGAAAGCGGCTTATTTCAGAGAAAAGGAAGAAACACAATGAGCGGAACACTCTATTTGGTGGCCACCCCCATCGGCAATCTGGGAGATTTCTCTCCCCGCGCCGTAGAGACGCTGTCCTCTGTGGATTTTATTGCCGCCGAGGATAAGCGGGTGTCCTTAAAGCTCTTGAATCATTTTGAAATCAAAAAGCCCATGGTCAGCTATCATGAGCACAATCGCGCCGCCGCAGGAGCGGAGATCCTGCAACGACTTCTGGGCGGCCAGAGCTGTGCCCTCGTCACCGATGCGGGCACTCCCGCCATCTCCGATCCCGGAGAGGATCTGGTGCGTCTCTGCGCGGAAAACGGTGTCCCTGTCTATGCCATCCCCGGCTGCTGTGCGGCAGTGAACGCTTTAGCGGTGTCGGGTCTGCCCACAGGGCGCTTCACCTTTGAGGGTTTCCTCCCTGCCGGTAAGTCTGAGCGGCTGCAGGCGTTGGGAGAACTCAGCGGTGAGGAGCGCACCATGATTTTCCACGAGGCACCCCACCGCCTCCGCGCCACCCTCTCGGATATGGCGCAGGTTCTGGGAGATCGCCCCATTGCATTGTGCCGGGAGATCACCAAGCTTCACGAGGAGACATTGCGCACCACGATTCTGGGCGCAGTGACATACTACGCAGCCAATGAGCCCCGGGGTGAATATGTCCTGGTGGTAGGCGGCAGAGCAGCGGAGAAAACCTCCCTGACGCTGGAAGAGGGCGTAGCTCTCGTGCTGCAGAGAAAAGAGGGTGGCATGAAATTAAAAGACGCCGTCCGCTCCGTAGCCGACGATACCGGCCTGCCCCGCAACGCCCTGTATGATGCGGCACTGAAACAATAACAATACCCTAACAGATAGGAAAGATCCCCGTCCTCACCTGACGGGGATCTTTCACTGTTTCATACACTTTTGATTTCCTTCAGACACTTCGGGCAGATGTTCTTTCCGCGGAACACCACAATATCCTTGGCACTGTCACAGAAAATGCAGCAGGGGCGGTATTTTCTCAGCACAATGGCGGTGCCGTCCACATAGATCTCCAACGCATCCCGCTCGGCAATGTCCAAAGTACGGCGCAACTCAATGGGCAGCACAATGCGACCCAGTTCGTCCACCTTCCTTACAATACCGGTAGATTTCACAGATGTTCTTCTCCTCTGTTCTCTTTTGCGATTGTCTGTCATTATTATGCCATCTTTTTCTTGACTTGTCAATCGAACTGCAATATTTTGTCTAAAATTTCCCAAATTTCGACGCAGTTTCTGTGCATATAGTGCAAAGAGGTGAAGGAAATGACGATGGCTTTTGTCACTGTAGTTTTATTTCTTATTTCGTTTATCTTCGGTATTTCTAGCGGCACAATGAGCAAAGTCTCCTCTGCGGCTATGAGTGGCGCACAATCAGCGTTGGAACTGTGTTTTTCCATGGGGGGAGCGCTGTGTCTGTGGAGCGGCGTGATGACGGTTCTGGAGCGCAGCACTCTGGGGCTCCATCTGGGGCGGGGGCTGCGGTGTCTGCTCCGCCGACTCTTTCCCGAGGCGGGACAGAACGATACCATACTTACCGCTCTCAGTGGTAATGTCTCGGCCAATCTTCTGGGGCTGGGCAACGCCGCCACCCCCATGGGGGTTCGCGCTGCCACTGCCATGGCAGCAGGCTGCGGCGGTGTGGCCAGTAATGAGCTGTGCCGCCTTGTAGTGCTGAATACCGCCTCGGTGCAGTTGCTGCCCACCACCGTGGCTGCGCTCCGCAGCGCCGCCGGATGCGCCACGCCGCTGGATATCCTCCCCGCCGTGTGGCTCTCCTCTCTCTTCTCGGTAACGGCGGGACTGGCAGCGGCATGGCTGCTGGAGAAGTGGGTGAAATAAATGGATCTCTCCTCTTTCATCATTCCCCTCCTCCTCTCCTTTATCTCCCTGTGGGCACTGCGAGAGAAAATCAATGTCTACGACGCTCTGGCCGACGGTGCTGCCGAGGGGCTGAGGGTGCTGCTGCGTATCTTTCCCCATCTGCTGGTGCTGCTGACGGCAGTGTCCATGTTCCGCGCCAGCGGTGCACTGGACGAACTTACCCGGTGGCTGCGGCCTGCACTGGAGTGGCTGGGGATTCCTCCGGAGACAGCGCCACTGGTGTTGCTGCGCCCCTTCAGCGGCAGCGGCGGTCTGGCCATCGGCAGTGACCTCATTGCCACCTATGGCCCCGACAGTACCATCGGGCGCACCGCAGCGGTGATGCTGGGATGTACCGAGACCACCTTCTACACCATCGCCGTCTACTTCGGCGCAGCAGGCATCCGCAAACTGCGCCATACACTGGCTGCCGCACTCATGGCCGATATCGCCGGTTTTCTTGCTGCGGCATGGTGCGTGAAATGGCTGTTTTAAGCAAAAAAGACACCCTTTCGGGTGTCTTTTCCCTTATTTGATAATGCGCACACCGTCCAGAAGCTCCTTTTCAAACTCCTCACGGTGATGCCTGGTGTAGAGGCCCGGGAAGCCGCCGGTGTGGAGGAAGATGACCTTTTCCCCCCTGGTGATCTTTCCCTCGGCAATCATGTCGAGGAGACCCGCAAAAGCCTTGCCTGTATAGCAGGGGTCGAGAAAAATGGCTTCGCTGCGGGCCATACGGTAGATAGCCTGCCGTACCTCCGCAGAGGGATTGTTGTAGGCTCCGCGGGTATACCCCGTCTCAATATGGAAGTCCTGGCGGACGGCATCAAAGGTAAGGGGGTAGTCCGTCTTCATCTCGCCGAAATACTCCATCAGGCGTTTTTCCTTCCCCTCGCCGAAGGGGGAGATGGCAATACCGGTAAGGCGCAGGGGTGAGTTCTCGTTCTTCAGACCGCAGAACAGGCCCATGTAGGTGCCGATAGAACCCACAGCGCTGACTACACGTGCATCACCCAGTTCCAGCGCGGCGGCCTGCTTCGTCACCTCCACAGCGCAGTCGTAATAGCCCAATGCGCCAAGAGCATTACTGCCACCCATGGGAATGGGATACACCTTCTCGCCCTTTGCCTCGTACTCCGCCACCAGTTGAGGGACGAGGCGGTCAAACTGTTCCCCCTCATCGGTGCCGTCATCGGCCTTGAGAATAAGGTCGCAGCCCATAATACGGTCCAGGAGGATGTTGGCACTGACTTCGCCGGGGTAGTCATCAATGGCGGCAATGGCGCACTTAAGGCCGTACTTCGCCGCCACGGCGGCAGTGAGACGGCCGTGGTTGGTCTGTGCGCCTCCCACCGTCAGAAGCATGGTAGCTCCCTTGTCAAGGGCATCGGCGGCCAGGTATTCCAGCTTCCGCAACTTGTTGCCGCCGGCCCCCAGCGCCGTCAGATCATCGCGCTTACAGTAGAGTTCAATGCCCAGCTCCCGGGACAGGGTAGGCAGATACTGCAGAGGAGTGGGCTCCACAAGGGAAAGTTTTTTTACATCAAATGCCATGGTGCTTGCTCCTTTCACATATCGTTGCGGCACAGGTCCTCAAAGCTTTCGC
This sequence comes from Oscillospiraceae bacterium, assembly GCA_017416445.1. Classification (GTDB taxonomy): domain Bacteria; phylum Bacillota; class Clostridia; order Oscillospirales; family Oscillospiraceae; genus Vescimonas. Next base: position 51,321 of record JAFQCJ010000027.1, read on the forward strand.
GGCGCACCGCCACATAGCTCTCGCCATGATGAAGCATGACGATGGGCGGGCGGGGCAGGCGGTTATAGTTGGAGGCCATAGAGTAGTTATACGCACCCGTGGTACATACCGCCAGGGTATCCCCCCGCTCCACCGAGGCACTCATCATCACATCGGGCTGCAGGATATCACCGCTTTCGCAGCAGCGGCCCACCACATCGGCGGCGAAGTCCTGCACCTCATCCATTTTGTTGGCCAAATAGCAGGTGTAGGCGGATTTGTAGAGAGCGTAGCGGGGATTGTCCACCATGCCGCCATCTACGGAGACATAGTTTTTATATCCCGTGATGCGCTTGACTGCACCTACGGTGTAAAGGGTCATGCCGGCTGCGGCCACAATGCTGCGGCCCGGCTCCATGTGGATCTCCGGCATTGCGATGCCGAGGCGGGTGCAGGTTTTCTTCACTGCAGCAGCCACCTCCGCCACCTTTTCCTCCACATCCAGGTGGGGATCGGCCTCGGTATAGGCCACGCCGTAACCGCCGCCGAGGTCCAGTTGCGCGGTCTTAAAACCGTGGGTGTGTTCCAGATGGGCGATGAACTCCAGCATAATAACAGCGGCCCGCTGGAAGATATCCTCTCCAAATACCTGAGAGCCCACATGGCAGTGGAAACCCGCCAGGTCCACATGGGGGAGTTCCAGGGCGAACAGTACCAGTTCCTCCGCCTGTCCCGTCTCGATGGCCACGCCGAACTTGGAGTCCACTTTACCGGTAGCCACCGCCTCATAGGTGTGGGGGTCGATGCCGGGACTGAGGCGCAGCAGTACCTGCTGGCGGGTACCGCGGCGGGCACACTCGGCCTCAATGGCCAGCAGCTCCTCCCGGTTATCTGCCACAAAGCAGCCCACACCGCAATCCATGGCGTAGGCGATATCCCCATCGGTTTTGTTGCTCCCATGGAAATAGGCGTTGGAAAGGTCATAACCTGCGCTGTAGGCGGTGTAGATCTCGCCGGGAGATACCACGTCAATGCCCATGTCCTCCTCCGTCATGATCTGATACATACGGCGGAAAGCGTTGGCCTTGCTGGCATAGAGGGGCTTGGCCCCGGGACCGAAATGCTTTTGGAAGGCGGCCTTGTACACACGGCACTGGCGGCGGATGTAGTCCTCATCCAGCAGGTAGAGGGGCGTGCCGTACTGCTTGGCCAGCGTCACCGTATTCTGTCCTGCAAAGTGCAGCTGTCCGTTTACAATAGAAAGATTGTCGCAAATCATACCAATCTCAGCTCCTCATCAGTGATTTCGCCCTTACAGACGATATTGGTCGGGCCCGTTAGGTACAGGTCAGTAATTCCTTCGCCGTCGCGCACCACATCAATGTCCAATCGGCCACCGGCCATCTCCACGGCCACGGCCTTGCCGCTGACCGCCCCTTTCAGTGTCAGCACCGTAACTACCGAGCCCGTACCTGTGCCGCAGGCGTAGGTGAAATCCTCCACCCCTCGCTCATAGGTACGCTCATAGAGGCGGTCATTCCCCTCGATCTCATAGAAGTTCACATTGGCTCCCTTGGGAAAGGCCTCATGATACCGCAGCGCACGCCCCAGAGCAAAGAGCTTGGCCGTATCATAGTCCCGCAGCCCCGTGATGGGTACCACTGCGTGAGGGATGCCGGGATCGCCAAGTTCCACATAGGATACAGAATAGGTCTTTCCCCCCACGGTGAACGGAAGATCGAAACGCATATTACACGGATCGTTGAGCCGTACCCGGTAGCGCCGCGTGTCCAGGCGTTCCCCTGTCACCAGGCCCGCCGTGGTCTCCACTCGCTGCACTTCTCCCGCCAGTCCCGTCTCGTAACCATAGCGACAGATGCACCGTGCGCCGTTGCCGCACATCTCTCCCATGGAGCCGTCGGAGTTATAAAACGCCATGCGGTAGTCGCCACCCATAGTGGGGCGCTCCACCACCATCAGACCATCGGCACCCACCGACAGATGACGATGACACAGGGTCAGCGCAATTTTTCCGTAATAGGCGGGGTCGATGCTGCCGTCAAAGTTGTTGAGCACCACAAAATCGTTGCCTGCACCGTTCATTTTCCAAAACTTCATAGAGAGGCTCCTTTCCCTGGAAGGTTTCCTTTATTTTACCCCAAAGGTATAACACGGGCAAGCATTTTCACCCGGAATTGCATCCTTTGTATGAAAAAACTTTTCTTTCTCTATTCTTCTTTACCCGCTGCCCCGTATTTGGTACAATTGGTGCATCAATTATACAAAGGAGGCTACTGCGATGCATCCCAAGTTCCCCCATGTATTTGAGCCCATTACCATCCGCGGCAAGGTGTATAAAAACCGTCTCATTGCCGCTCCTACCATGTTCGCCCACTCTATCTTCACCATTCCTCCCATGAAGGAGAATGTCTACCGCATGGTGGAGAATCGCGCCAAGGGCGGTTTCGCCGCTGTGTCCACCGGTGAGCATCCTGTCAACGCCGAGGAGGGTACTGCCCTCTTCTACGAGCACCACATGGACTTCACCAAGACCGAAGGTCCCGACTTCGAGGCGATGAAAGAGTACGCCGACCGCATTAAGAAGCACGGCGCCATCTGCTACTTCGAGTTCTGCCATGAGGGTGCCCGCGCCGAGCACAATCCCCCTTACTCCCCCTGGGGTCCCGACGGGTATGTCCGTGACGACGGTGTGGAGGTCAAGGCACTGGATCTGCCCATGATGGAGAAGATCTGCAACGACTTCTATAATATCTCCGCCTACGCCAAGGCCTGCGGTTTTGACGGCATTCTCGTCCACGGCGGGCACGGTTTTATCATGCAGCAGTTTGTCTCCCCCTGGACCAACCACCGCACCGACGAGTTCGGCGGCTCCATGGAGAATCGGGCCCGCTTCCCCAAGATGCTCATTGACGCCTGCCGCCGCGGTATCGGAGAGGACGGCATCATCGAGCTGCGTTTCTCCGCCGAGGACGGCGTGGAGGGCGGTATGACCATCGATGACACGGTGGAGTTCTGCCGTGAAATCGACGGCCTCGTGGACATCATCCATGTCTCCAACGGTCTAAAATGGGCCGGCAACCAGACCAAGACCTTCTCCTCTTTCCTGGAGCCCCACGGCATCAATGTAGAGTATGCCGCCAAGATCAAGGCCGCAGTCAAAGTCTCCAAGGTTGCCGTGGTAGGCGGTTTCAACAGCCCCGAGCACTGCGAGGAAGTGCTGGCCGCCGGTAAGGCCGACTTCATTGAGCTGGCTCGTCAGGGCTTCGCCGATCCCGAATTCCCCAACAAGGCACTCAACGGTCAGGAGGACTCCATCCGCCGCTGCGTCCGCTGCTTTGGCTGCTATCCCGGCTTCTGCGAGCATCCCACCGACATCCCCCTGTTTGAAAAGCTGGGCCCTGAAGAGGCCATGAAGATCTATACCCCCTTCGCCATGGGCAAGTGCGCCATCAACCCCAACTCCGGCTTCGGCTGGTATCCCGAAACCATGCCCGATCCCCAGGCCAGCCGCAAGGTGCTGATCGTAGGCGGCGGCGTGGGCGGTCTGCAGACTGCCATCACCTGCGCCCAGCGTGGTCATAAGGCGGTGCTGGTGGAGAAGCGTGACCGTCTCGGCGGTACTATGAACTTCACCGATGTGGACGAGGACAAGGTGGACATCCGCAACTTCAAAAACCTCCTCATCCGTGAGGCTACGGAGTGCGGTACGGATATCCGTCTCAACACCACCATGACTAAGGAGCTTCTCGATGAGGTGAAGCCCGATGTGGTGATCCTCGCCGTAGGCGGCAAGCTTGTTCCCGCTCCCATCGAGGGTGTGGAATATGCCCGCGATGTCATGGCTGCCTATTATGATCTGGACAGCGTTGGCAAGAAGGTGGTTCTGGTGGGCAGTGGCCTCACCGCCTGTGAGGTGGCCCTGCACCTTGCCAATAACGGCCGCGATGTGACGGTGCTGTGCCGACGCGACATGATGGCCTACGAGACCTTCGGCTATTACCGTAATGCCCTGTTGGAGGCTATGGACGCCCGGGGCATCCATCAGATGCTGAAAACCAGGACTCTCTCCATTGCTGCCGATGGCGTGACGGTAGAAAAGGACGACAAGAAATTCGTTGTCCCCGCCGATACGGTCCTCTACTCCACGGGGATCCGTCCCAACGCAGAATTGGTGGAGGAACTGAAGGCACTGGCAGGGGATATCCCTGTCAAGGTTATCGGTGACGCCCTCGCCAGCGGCAAGATGGGTGACGCTGTCCGCGGCGGCTACATGGCTGCTATGGAGATCGTGTAAAACACCTTCCCCTTACATAACGAACGCCCCGAGGCAGCTGCTTCGGGGCGTTTTCTTATTCCGCTACTGTCTCTACCGGCCATTGCCGTCCCGTGTGGTCGATGGTGTACTCCCCATCCAGCAGCAATTCCGAAACAGGCACAACCGTGTATCCCTCGTGAATGAGATACTCCAGAATCCGGGGCAGCGCCTCGGGGGTATGCAGGGCGGCATTGTGGAACAGTACGATGCTACCGTTCTGCACCCGCGAGGTAACACGCTCACAGATGGTGGCGGCATCGTAGTCTTTCCAGTCGAGGCTGTCCACATCCCACTGGATAGGCTCCATGCCCATGGAGCGAATGGCGGCGATGACATGGTCATCGTACTCCCCGTAGGGACAGCGGATCAGCGTGGGCGTCACTCCCGTAATGGCAGCGATCTTCTCATTGCAGGCCGTCACATCGGCGATGATCTCCTCAGCCGAGAGGCTGTTATAGTGGGCATGGTCATTGGAGTGGTTCATGATCTCCATCCCCGCATCGTGAAGCTGCGCCACCGACTCGGGATAACGCTCTACCCAATCCCCCACCACGAAAAAGGTGGTCTTTACATTATACCGCCCCAAAATGTCGATAAGCTGCTCCGTATCCTCGTTGCCCCACGGTAATGCTAAAGTGCGTTAAGGTGCGCATTATATTTCTTGTCGAAAAACTCCCCTGTTTTTAAAAGTTTTTACTTCTATATCGAAAAAACTATTTACACGCAGGAAGTTTTTCGATATAATCAAGTCATCGGAGGTGATTCTCTATGATTTTACGACCTGATTATATTAATGAACTTTGTAAATTCATCGATGTGCCGCTGGTGAAAATTCTCGCCGGTGTGCGCCGCTGCGGTAAATCTACCATTCTGGAAATGATGATGGCAGAATTGGAACAGCGCGGCATCGCAAAGGAAAACATTATCTTTCGCAAGTATAGCGAAATGGATATTGATGAGAATTTCACCGCCAAGGACATGTACCGTGAGCTGACCGAGGCCATCGAAGGGAAAGGCCGCTGCTATCTGTTTCTGGATGAGCTGCAGGAGGTCAAGGGCTGGGAGAAAGTGGTGAACAGCCTGCTGGAAGGTGCCAATGTGGACATCTATGTCACCGGCTCCAACTCCAAGCTGATGTCCAGCGAGATCTCTACCTATCTCAGCGGACGCTATGTGCTGATCCCCGTCTATACCCTGTCCTTCAAGGAGTATCTCACATTCAAAGGGAAGGCAGAAATAGAGGCACGCACCGTCTTTGACGAATACTTGCAGTATGGTGGCTTCCCCATTATCGGCATCAGCAATTTTGACACCCGCTCTGCCTATCAGGTGGCAGAAGGCATCTACGCCGCCGTTATCACCCGCGACATCTCCAAGCGCCACAAGATCCGCAATAAGGAGCTCTTTGATCGCGTGGTGAAATATATCGTAGAGAATGTGGGCAAGACCTTCTCTGCCAATTCTATCGTGAAGTTTCTCAAAAATGAGCAGCGGACGCTGTCTGTCGAAACGGTATACAACTACCTCAAGTGGCTCTCCGAAGCATTCATTATCTATCCCTGTCGCCGCTACGATATTCAGGGCAAGTCGGTGCTGAAAACGCAGGAGAAGTACTATCTCTCCGACATCTCCATTAAGTATAGCAAGATGGGTTTTGATCGCAAGATGATCTCTGCCATGCTGGAGAACATCGTATTTTTGGAGATGAAGCGCCGGGGCTATGAGGTCTATATCGGCAAGAACGACACCAAGGAGATCGACTTCATCGGCATTCGCAGGGAGGAAAAAGTCTATATCCAAGTCTGCGTGGAGCTGCCTGTCGAGTCCACCCGTGAGACCGACAATCTGATGGACATCAAGGATCACTATCATAAGTATGTGGTCTGCAAAGACGCCCTCGCCGTCGGCAACGACAACGGCATCGAAATCGTCCACATCGCCGACTTCCTGCTGAAGGATGAATGGTAACATTAACTTTCATCGCACACAGTACCGTATTCAACGCCTTACAACAAGCAACACCCGCCTGCATTCAGGCGGGTGTTGTTCGTTATAGCTAGTATCTCCACAAGGGAACCCTTGGGTTCCCTTTGCTTCTTCACTCTTGTTTTGTTGTATCCCGTTCCATCGCCTCATTGATGGCTCGGGTGATGAACCCATTTCGGGACTCTCCCTGTCGGGCGGCGTGCGCATCGATCTTTCGACACCGTGTAGGGTAGACCCTGCACGGTGTTTTTTAGTCAGTTTTCAAAAGGAGGGCAGCAGCTTTTCAGGTATGTTTGCCGACACACCTTCATAACTATGATTAGGTCGTTTATGGAGGTTTTGTTATGAACACGAATACCATCAACCCCGCAACCTTCTCTGTTGGACACGCTCCCGCTACCAAAGCATCTCACGGCTATCGTGTTGATCGCCGTTACATCGGGGAGCGCACCGCCAGTGAAGTGGTAAGTGCACTGATGAAGGTGCACGATCGTAAGGGGGCAGCGTAATGGCTGCCCCCCTGCAATACAAAGTCGGTTGTTACTCGCGCCTGTCCCGTGAAGACGGGGACAAGCCCGAAAGCGACAGCATTATCAATCAGCAGCGTTTTATGGAGGATTTCTGCGCCGGTCGCGGCGACCTTGCTATCGTAAAGCACTATTCTGATGCCACTGATATAATAGGACTAAAGCAAAACCCGACAAACGGGCGTCGCTTTAGTCCTATTTTTTCATTTATCGGGCATTTTCGATACAAAACAAGAAAATGCTACTTCTAAAGCAAAGGAGGAAAACTGAATATGGC
>JAFQCJ010000006.1 GCA_017416445.1 Oscillospiraceae bacterium
GCCCTGCTGGATATTTTCCTGTATAACTTTGAGAGCGCGGGATATACAAGACCCCAGTTTGGGAACAATATCTATGCTCAGTATGCAGGCCGTAACTTTGGTGATTTTCTGTATCAAGTCGGCGAAACATGGGCAATGGATGACCCGCAATTGCTGGGGAAAGCCGCCAATTTACTGGGAGATACTACCAGTCAGTTCTATATCATCCCAACAGAATAACCAACCTACAAAAACGGGAGAAGTCATGTCGACTTTTCCCGTTTTCTGTGTTGACTTTTTATGCAGTTTTCTATATAGTGTATCTTGCCGAATTGCAACGAAACATTACAGCCCCACCACCCTCGTTGGGGTCCGAGGATGCGCCACGGGCAAGACGGCAAACTACTTGTTAGAACGGGGGAGGATACATGTCCAAAGAGTTGATTCGCCTGCATAATCTCTGCATGGCGTTTGACGACGAGCTGGTTCTCGATAACATCAATTTGTATATTAACGATTCTGAATTCCTCACACTCTTAGGCCCCAGTGGCTGCGGCAAAACAACGACGCTGCGGATCATTGGTGGTTTCACCACGCCCACTTCCGGCGATGTGACCTTTGACGGTGTGAGGATTAATGATGTGCCGCCCCATAAGCGGCAGATCAATACAGTGTTCCAAAAGTACGCCCTTTTCCCGCATTTGGATGTTTTTGAAAACATTGCCTTCGGTTTGCGTATTGCCAAGGTGCCTCAGGCCGAGGTGGAGGAGCGGGTGAAGGAGATGCTGAAGGTGGTGTCTCTCGTTGGGTTTGAAAACCGCCGCATCGATCAGCTCTCCGGCGGTCAGCAGCAGCGTGTAGCCATTGCCCGCGCTCTGGTGAACCGTCCCAAGGTGCTGCTTCTGGACGAGCCTCTGGGCGCTCTCGACCTGCGTCTGCGCAAGGATATGCAGAACGAATTGAAGCGTATCCAGCAGCAGATGGGCATCACCTTCATCTATGTGACCCACGATCAGGAGGAGGCTCTCACCATGTCCGATACGGTGGTGGTGATGGACAAGGGCCGCATCCAGCAGATCGGAACACCGGAAGATATTTATAACGAACCCAAGAACGCCTTCGTGGCGGACTTTATCGGTGAGTCCAACATTCTCAACGGCACCATGGTTCGGGACAATGTGGTGAAGATGTACGGCCGCGAGTTCCCCTGCGTGGACGGCGGCTTTGCCCCCAACGAGCCGGTGGATGTGGTCATCCGCCCTGAGGACATCGACATTGTCCCTGTGGAGCAGGGACAGCTGGTAGGTACTGTCACCAATGTGACCTTCAAGGGTATGCAGTACGACATCATTGTGGACTTCCGTGGCTTTAAGTGGCTCATTCAGACCACCGATTACTCTCCTGAGGGTGGCCGCATCGGCGTGCGCATTGAGCCCGAGGGTTTCCACATTATGAAGAAGAGCGAATACTCCGGTATGTTCGGTGACTATTCCTCCTATTCCGAAGAGTACGAGGAGCTGGCGGATGCCGGCATGGAGGAGGACGAGGAGGAGAGCGAGGATGAAGAATAAGCTCTCCCGTTTTGCCGTGCCCTATGTGGTATGGATGGCCATCTTCGTGGTGGCCCCCATTGTCATCATGGTGATCTATGCCTTCTCCAACGGTGAGGGTGGTTTCACATGGGATAACTTTGCCCAGATGGGGGCTTACGGTTCTGTGTTTCTCCGCTCCTTTAAGCTGGCGCTGATCGCCACGGCTATCTGCCTTCTGGTAGGTTATCCCGTGTCCTATCTTTTAAGCCGCGAGGGTGCTTCCTTTCAGCGCATTGCCATGGTGCTGATCATGCTGCCCATGTGGATGAACTTCCTGCTGCGCACCTATTCGTGGATGACCATTCTGGAGAACAATGGTCTGTTGAACCAGCTGTTTCAGAAGCTGGGCATCATTGCCCTGTACAACAACATAACTGGCAGTGAGATCGAGTATTTTTCCATGATCGGTACACAGGGTGCCGTGGTGCTGGGTATGGTATATAACTACCTGCCCTTTATGATCCTGCCTATCTACTCCGTCATCGTGAAACTGGACGGCTCTCTGCTGGAGGCAGCCCGGGATCTGGGCGCTGACAGTGTGACGGTGTTCCGCAAGGTGATTCTGCCCCTGTCGCTCCCCGGTGTTCTCTCGGGCATCACCATGGTGTTTGTCCCCTCAGTGTCTACCTTTGCCATCTCCCGTATGCTGGGCGGCGGCACGGAACTGCTGTTGGGCGACCTGATTGAGCGACAGTTCTTGGGCGGCGCGTATAACCCGCAGCTGGGCGCGGCCATCTCTCTGGTAATGATGGCGGTGGTGGTCATCTGTATGCTGGTGATGAATCGCTTCGGTGAGGGCGAGGAACAGGCGGTGATGCTATGAGAAAGGCAAAAGGCAATTCTGCGGGCAACCGTCTGCTGATGCTGCTGGTGGGCCTGTTTCTGTATGCCCCCATCTTCATCCTCATCATCTTTTCCTTTAACGCCGGCACCAGCTCTACCGTTTGGAAGGGGTTCTCTCTCCACTGGTACACGGAGCTGCTAAACGACAGACTCATTATGCACAGCGTGTATATTACGCTGTTGGTGTCCCTGCTGGCCACCATTATCGCCACCATCGGCGGAACCTTTGCCGCTATTGGTTTCTACGGTATGCGCCGCAAGGCACGCAACAGCCTTACGGCGGTGAACAATATCCCCATGATGAATGCCGATATTGTCACGGGTGTCAGCCTGTGTCTGCTGTTTGTGGTATTCTTCAACGGCTGGGGCGCTTTCGCCGGCTGGGTCAACTCCTGGCAGAGTATGATCGTCCTTCCTGAGCGGCTTACCATGGGTTTCGGCACGCTGCTCATCGCCCATGTCTGCTTCAATATCCCCTATGTGATCCTCTCTGTCAGCCCCAAGCTGCGGCAGATGGATCGCAATCTGGTGGATGCAGCACAGGATTTGGGTTGTACTTGGATGCAGGCTTTCTGGAAGGTCATCATCCCCGAGATCAAGCCCGGCATCATCTCCGGCGCACTGACGGCCTTCACCATGTCGGTGGATGACTTTATCATCAGCTACTTCACTGCCGGTACCAGTGCCTCTACGCTGGCCATGACCATCTACGGCATGACCAAGAAGCGGGTCAGTCCTGAGATCAACGCAATCTCCACCCTGCTGTTTACCACGGTGCTGGTGCTGCTGGTCATCATCAATGTCCGCGAGGCACACATGGAGAAGCAGCGTCAGAGCCGCCCCCTGGCTGCTGTTCCCGCAGCTCCTGTCCGCAAGCCCTCCAGAATCACCCCCGTTCTCAAGCGTGTGGGGGCAGCCGTGCTGGCAGTGGCACTGCTTGGTACGCTGGTGGTCACCGGCGTGGCAGCCAGAAGAGACCGCGTGGTAAATGTCTGCTCCTGGGGTGAGTATATCGATGAAGAGCTGATTACCCAGTTTGAGGAGGAGACGGGCATCCGCGTCAACTATCAGACGGCGGAGAGCAACGAGGCACTCTACTCTCTCATTGCCCTGGGCGGCGCGGACTTCGATGTCATCGTGCCTTCTGACTACATGATCGGACGCCTTATTTCCGAGGGACTGCTTGCGGAGCTGAACTACGACAACATTCCCAACTACGCCCTCATTGACGATCAGTATAAGAACCTGAGCTTTGATCCCGAGAACAAGTATTCCGTTCCCTACACTTGGGGCACGGTGGGTATCATCTATAACACCGCCATGGTGGACGAGCCTATCGACAGCTGGAGCGTCATGTTCGATGAGAAGTACGCCGATGAGGTGCTGATGATCAACAACTCCCGCGATGCCTTGATGGCAGCCCTGTGCTACTTGGGCTATGACATCAACACTACGGAGGAGGCACAGCTGCAGGAGGCATTTGAACTGGTGCGTACGGCGAAGGCCAATGGTGTCTATCAGGGCTTCGTCATGGACGAGATTTATCAGAAGATGGAGGGCGGCAACGCGGCCATCTCCATGTACTACGCCGGTGACTATCTCACCATGCTGGAGAACAACGAGGATTTGGCCTTCGTTGTGCCCAAAGAGGGCTCTAACTGGTTTGTGGATGCCATGTGTGTCCTTGAAACCAGCCAGCATAAGGAGGAGGCCGAGGCGTGGATCAACTTCATCGCTTCCACCGAGGCCAACCTCGCCAATATGGACTACATTTGGTACGCCTCGCCCAACACCGAGGCCCTGGAGGGCTATCCCGCCTACTATGAGGAGCTGTACGAGGAAGAACTCGATCCTGAGATCTACGAGATCATGGCTGCGCCCCCCGAGGTGCTGGATCGCTGCGAAATGTATCTGAATCTGCCTCAGGAGACGCTGAAGTTCTATGATAAGCTGTGGACGCAGCTGGGTATCTGATAGGAGGATAAGAAAATGATCACCATCGGAATGAAACACAGCATTGAAAAGATCGTCACCCCTGAGCTGACCGCCAACGCCGCAGGCTCTGGTGGCCTCGATGTGTTCGGTACGCCCTTTATGATCGGCATGATGGAGTGTGCCGCCATGTGGTGCATCCAGCCCGAGCTCCCCGAGGGTAAGGGGACGGTGGGCGTGGAGATCTCTACCAACCACTTGGCTCCTACCCCTGTTGGTATGAAGGTCACAGCTACCGCTGAGGTCACCGCCGTCAGTGAAAACGGAAAGATGATCACCTTCAAAATTGCCGCCTTCGATGAAGAGGGCCCCATCGGTGAGGGTGTCCACACCCGCGCCATTATCTCCAACGACCGCTTTTTACAGAAGTGCAATGAAAAGCTGGAGCGAATGAAGTAAAGCGAAAAATCCCGCCTTCCAAGGCGGGATTTTTATTGCCCTTCGCTGTATTGTTTGGTATACTATACAGTTAAGAGAAAGGGAGCGGAAAGGGGAGAGAAAGATGCGTGTACTGGCAACGGTAGCCCTGTCTTTTTCTGTAGGAATCTTTCTCGTTTCCCTTCTGCCTCACTCCTGGTGGATGCTCTATTTTGCCGCTGTTTTCGCGCTGGCAGGCGGGATTTTTCTTGCTTTTCGTAAGAAAAGAGCGGTGTTTCGCCGCTTTGTGCTGATATCATTTTCTCTGGCGGCAGCAGTGGTTTGGTTTATCGGTTTTGCCCAGTCGGTGCAGCAGCCTGTTCTTGACAACTGTGGGCAGGAACTGCCCTTTTCGGGCACGGTCTGCGCCGAGCCTATGGAGGCGCAATACGGGGCGAAGGTCACCATTCGCCTCGATGGCTATCGTGGCGCAAAAGCTGTCTACTACGGCGATAAAGAGGTGGTGCTGTCCCTCGAGCCTGGTAATACCATCAGCGGCATGGCGGCGTGGAACGATGCCGCTATGATCCGCGACACGGAACTGACGGTGTTTACCTCCCGGGGTGTGTACGCCCTGCTCTATGATCGCGGTGAACTGACAATAGAGGAGGGGAACAGCCACAGTATTCGCTGGTGGCCCCAGAAGGTACACAGGGCCTTTGTGGAGAAGATACACGAGATTTGGCGGGACGAACAGGTGGCGGGGATCATCACCGCCATGCTGACAGGGGATACCGAGGGGTTAAGGGACGAGGATTACGCCATGATGCGCGGGGCTGGCCTTGCCCATCTCTTCGCCGTGTCGGGACTTCACTGTGCTTTCCTGGTAACGCTGCTGGCCTTTGTGCTGCCCCGTCATCGCCGCCGTCTTTTCTGCGGCGTGACCATCGGTGTGCTGCTTTTCTATATGTGCATGGTGGGCCTTTCACCCTCGGTGGTGCGGGCCTGCGTTATGCAGATCTTCCTGCTGTCCGCGCCTCTGTTTCGCCGTGACAGTGACCCCATTACCTCCCTCAGCACGGCGTTGATGGGGATTCTGCTGTGCAACCCCTTCGCCATTCATTCCATCAGTTTGCAGCTGAGTTTCGCTGCCACTTTCGGTATTGTGTTGTTGGCAGGCAAGCTCAACCGGTTCTTCATGAAGCCTGCGGAGAATTGGGGAAAGAATCTGCGCCGCGTATGGGCGTTCCTCTGCGCCAGCGTGTCTGTCACGCTGGGAGCCCTCATTTTTACCACGCCCTTGACAGCCTATTATTTCGATACCCTGTCTCTCGTTTCCCCTCTGTCGGGCTTGATCGCCGTGCCCTTGGCGGGTTACGGTTTCATGACCTCTTTCATTACGGTGCTGCTGGGCTTCGTATGGTTACCTTTGGCGCGTTTACTGGGGTGGATCAGCTTCGGCCTCATTGCTGCCGTGCTGTATGTTTCCTACCTTTTGACCCGCTGGCGCTACCACGCGGTGTACTTCTCCAATCCGCTGCTGCGGATCTGGTTGGTGGGTACATACGCAGGCTTCATCCTGTGTTATCTCATGAAGCGTTGGCGCAAGAGAAAGTATCTCATTGCCACCGCTGCCTCGGTGCTGGTGCTGATCCTTGCTATCTTCATCAATACCCTCGACTACCGCGCAGGGAACATCAATGTGACGGCACTGGATGTGGGACAGGGGGAGAGCGTGGTGCTCTTCTCGGAAAACGAGGCCATGCTGGTGGACTGCGGCAGCTCCAATAGCTATATTGATGCGGGAACTTATGCTGTGGACAGGCTCTCCTCCATGGGCTTCCACCGCCTCAAAGCGGTGACGCTGACCCACTTCCACGCAGACCACGCCAACGGTCTTGCCACGGTGCTGTCCACGATAAAAGTGGAGACTCTCTATCTCCCCGATGTGGAAGATGAGTACGGTGTTCGGGAAGAACTGATAGATCTTGCTGCGCGACATGGTGTAAAGGTAAAGACCGTTACAAAGGAGACCCTGTGCGCTGTTGGCGAGGCGATGATTACTATTTATCCGCCTGTGGGTAAGGGGGATATGAACGAGCAGGGCCTCACTGTGCTGGCAACGGCAGAGGACTTCGACATCCTCATCACAGGCGATATGAAGGACAACACCGAGCGTGTCCTCATTGAAAAATACCCTCTCCCTGATGTGGAAGTGCTGCTGGTAGGCCACCACGGCTCGAAATACAGCTCCCATGAGGAGTTCCTCGCCGCCGTGCGGCCTGAGGTGGGCATTATCAGCGTGGGTGACAACAGTTACGGACACCCTACCGACGAGGCCATCCAGCGGTTGGAGGCTGTAGGTGCGGTGGTGCGCCGTACTGATGAAGAGGGAGATATTACCGTTTACGGAGGTGAAGAAGATGGCCGCTGATAAGGGATATACCACGCTGCAGGCGGATCTGAAGTCAGGTCAGCTGCGCAATATCTACATTTTCCACGGCGAGGAGCGGTATCTGAAAAATGCCAATCTGGACAAGGTCCGGGAGACGCTGATAGATCCCTCCTTTGAGGAGTTCAACTGCCACCGTATGGCGGGAAAGGGACTGAGTGTAGAGGACCTCACCGAGGTGGTGGAGGCCATGCCCATGATGGCCCAGCATACGCTGGTGGTGGTAGAGGAGTGGGATATCTTCAAACTGGACGAGCGAGGGCGCACCGCCTTCATCGCCCTTATGGAGACATTCCCTGAATACTGCACGCTGATACTGTATTATGACACAGTGGAGTATAAGCGGGACAAGAAGATGAAAAAGCTCTGTGCCGCACTGGATGAATATGCGGTGGAGGTGGCTTTCCTGCAGCAGGAGCGGGGTGCGCTGGTGAACTGGCTGCGTCGCCGCTTCAAAGCTCTGGGCCATGATATTGACGGTGCAGCGGCAGATCATCTCCTTTTCACCTGCGGCACCCTCATGGGTGACCTTGTCCCCGAGGTGGAGAAGATCGGTGCCTTTGCCAAGGGGGAGATGATCACCATTGATGACATCAACGCCGTAGCTGCCCCTATCCTCGATGCCAAGATCTTCGATATTACCAATGCCGTCACGGCAGGGGAGTTCGACAAGGCGGCCCATGTCCTTTCCGAGCTGCTGCGGATGCAGACTGAGCCCGTGGCCATTCTCGCCACACTGGGTAAGGAACTGCGCCGCCTCTACACCGCCCGTATTGCCCTGGATCAGGGAAAAGATCGTTTCTGGCTGAAAGATCTTTGGCGTATGAGTTCGGATTATCCCGCCCGGCTGTTGATGCAGGCGGCCCGCCGCGTGGATCGCCGCTGGTGTTCGGGGGCATTGCGCCGTGCCCAGACGCTGGATCGGCGCATGAAGAGTGAAAAGGGTATCAACGCCGAGAGTGAGCTGAAGCTCTTCTTGATGGAACTGGCAGGTGGCAGATGAAACCGAAGATCAAAGAGGTCATCGTGGTGGAGGGCCGCTACGATAAAAACGCGCTCTTACAGGTGGTGGATGCTACCGTCATTACCACCGAGGGTTTCGGCGTGTTCCACGACAGGGAGAAGGTGGACTATCTCCGTCGCCTTGCGGAAAAGCAGGGTGTGCTGCTGTTGACCGACCCTGATGGTGCGGGTTTTGTCATCCGTAACTATCTCAAGGGCGTGCTGCCGCCCCAACAGATCAAGCAGGCCTATGTCCCTGATATTTTCGGTAAGGAGCGGCGGAAGAAAAAGGGGGGCAAGGAGGGGAAATTAGGGGTAGAAGGCATGAGCCCTGTCCAGCTTTTAGACTCCCTGCGCCGCAGCGGTGCTACCATTTTGGGGGAGGAAAGTCCTCGCGAGAGTGCGGGCATCACCTCCGCCGACTTGATGGAGAAAGGATTTATCGGCCCTAATTCCACCCAAAAAAGGGCGGAGCTTATTAAAATGCTGCAATTACCCCAACATATCAGCACCAAAGGGCTGTTGGAGGCACTCAATCTCCTTCTCAGCCCTGAGGAATGGGAGCAGTTGTGAAAAAACCTTGCAATTACAAGGAATTTAGCGTATAATATCAAATCGGCCTTTTAGGCCTCAATACAGTATCTATGAGGAGTGTGAGAAAAATGACCGAGGAAATGAAGACCCCTGAGACCCCGGAGGTTTCCGAGAGTAAAAACTTCATTCACAATTTTATTGACGAGGACATCGCAGAGGGTGGTCAGTTCCAGGGTATGACCGTTCACACCCGTTTCCCCCCCGAGCCTAACGGCTATCTCCATATCGGCCACTGCAAGGCTCTGTGCATCGACTTCGGCACCGCTGAGAAGTACGGTGGCCTGTGCAACCTGCGTATGGACGATACCAACCCCGCCAAGGAGGACACCGAGTATGTGGATGCCATCCAGCAGGATATCCACTGGCTGGGCTTCGATTGGGGTGACCGTTTCTACTACGGCTCCGATTACTTTGAAAAGACGCTGGAGTACGCCTTTGAACTCATCGATAAGGGCCTGGCCTATGTCTGTGAGCTGACTCCCGAGGAGTTCCGCGCCAACCGCGGCGATGTGGGTATCCCTGCCGTATCCCCCTACCGTGACCGCCCCATTGAGGAGACCCGCGAGCTCTTTAAGAAGATGATCGCCGGTGAGGTGGAGGAGGGCAAGATGACCCTTCGCGCCAAGATTGATCTTGCTTCCGGCAACTTCAATATGCGCGACCCTGTCATCTACCGTATCCGTTTCATTGAGCATCACCGTCAGGGCACTCGCTGGTGCGTGTTCCCCATGTACGACTTTGCCCATCCCATTCAGGATGCCCTCGAGGGCATCACCCACAGCCTCTGCTCTTTGGAGTATGAGGATCACCGCCCCCTGTACGACTGGGTGGTGAACAATGTATCCATTCCCTATCACAAGCCCCGTCAGATCGAGTTTGCCCGCCTTGGCATCGACCATACCGTCATGTCCAAGCGTAAGCTCCGCCAGCTGGTGGAGGAGGGGCGCGTCTCCGGTTGGGACGATCCCCGTATGCCTACCCTGTGCGGCCTCCGCCGCCGCGGCTATACCGCCCGCTCCATCCGCAATTTCTGCGAGATGATCGGCGTGGGTAAGACCCCCAGCGTTATCGAGTACGGCACCCTGGAGTACTGCCTCCGCGAGGATCTCAATGCCACTGCCGAGCGTACTATGGCGGTGCTGAACCCTGTGAAGCTGACGGTCACCAACTATCCCGAGGGTATGAGTGAGACCTTCTCTGTGGAGAATAACCCCACCGATCCCTCTCAGGGTACCCATGAGATCACCTTCTCCCGCAATCTGTGGATTGAGGCGGAGGACTTTATGGAGGAGCCTGTTCCCAAGTATAAGCGCCTGACTCCCGGTGGTTTGGAGTGCCGTTTGAAGGGCACCTACCTTATCCGCTGCACCGGCTGCGTGAAGGATGACAAGGGCAATGTGGTGGAGGTGCTGTGTGAATACGACCCCGAGTCCCGCGGCGGCAATCCTGCCGATGGCCGTAAGGTAAAGGGTGCTACCATTCACTGGGTAGATGCCAACAACTGCCTCGATGCCGAGGTGCGCCTCTATGACAACCTCTTCTCCGATGCCCAGCCCGACGGTCCTGACAAGAACTTCCTCGACTGCCTCAATCCCGAGAGCCTGACGGTGCTGCAGGGCTGCAAGGTAGAGCCGGAGATGGCCCGTGTAGCGGCCGACTTCGACAAGGTGGACAACCGCACCGGTATCAATGCCCCCACCTTCCAGTTCATGCGCATGGGCTACTTCTGCCTCGATAACCGCGACAGTAGTGCCGATCACATGGTCTTCAACCGCAGCGTGTCTCTCAAGGACAGCTTCAAGAAATAATTCCCTGTGAAAAACCGCTTTGGATCCATGTCCAAAGCGGTTTTTTTCATGTTCTTTCCCCTCAAAAGCATGTTGTCATCTGTGGGGAAATATGGTATACTAATAAACTGTATTCGTATGTGTTTATCTCGGCCTGTGCCGAGTGAAAAGGAGGATTCTCGTATGAAGATCGTTGTGCTCTCCGGCGGATTGTGTACCGAACGCCATGTAGGCCTCGTCAGTGGCAGCGGCGTGTGCCGCGCATTGCGGGAGAAGGGACATCAGGCCATTTTCGTGGATATGTTTATGGGCCTTGAGGACTATACCGGCGATCTTGCCAATATTTTCGATGCACCCGATGGACTGTTGGGCCACGCGGCCATCGAAACGGAGGCTCCCGATCTGGAGGCCGTCCGCGCTGCCCGCAAGGATCAGAGCCCGTCTCTGATCGGTAAGGATGTGCTGATGGTCTGTGCCATGGCTGATGTGGTGTTCCTCGCCATGCACGGTGCCAATGGGGAAGATGGTCGTATTCAGGCTACCCTGGATCTTCTGGGTGTACCCTATACCGGCTCCGGTTACCTTGGCAGCGGTATGGCCATGGATAAGGCGGTTACCAAGCGGACGATGGACACTCTTGGCATCCGCACCGCCCCTTGGCATGATGTGTATTATACCGAGTCCGACATCCCTGCCCTGGTGGAGAAACTGGAAGTCCCCTGTGCCGTGAAGGTGGTCAACGGCGGCAGCTCCATCGGCGTTGCCCTGCCCGATACGAAGGAAGAACTGGATCAGGCACTTCGGGAGTTGCTGCATTTTGGCGGTCATGTGGTGGTGGAGAAGAAAATCTACGGACGCGAGATCAATGTAGCGGTGTTGGGTGACACCTATCTCCCCGCAGTGGAGATCATCCCTAAGGGCGAGTATTTCGACTACGAGTCCAAATATCAAAAAGGCGGCGCAGTGGAGATTTGCCCTGCCCCCATTACCGAAGAAGAACAGCGTCAGCTGGGGGAGATGGCGGTGCGCCTCCATAAAGGGATCGGTCTGAGCGTCTACTCTCGTGCTGACTTCATCCTTGATGAGGATGGCAATGGCTGGTGTCTGGAGATCAACACCCTCCCCGGTATGACGCCTACCAGCCTTGTGCCGCAGGAAGCGGCGGCAGTGGGCATCAGCTATGCGGACCTCTGCGAGAAGATCGTGCTGGATTCCCTTGCGGTGAGAAAGGCAGAGCGGGCATGAGAAGCTATTCTGTGATGGATATCTGCCTTGCGGTGAAGGGAGCTTTACTCCAGGGCGATGGACAGATGATGGTGCGCACCATTACCACCGACAGCCGTAAGATCGAAGAGGGCTCTCTCTTCATCCCGCTGGTAGGGGAGCGCTTTGACGGGCATGACTACATTGCCTCTGCGCTGAAAGACGGTGCTGCAGGCTGTTTCACCTCCAAGCTGCCTTTTGACACAATGGAGGGGAAATTCTACATTCTCGTGGAGGACACCCTCCTGGCGCTGAAGGCACTGGCCTCCTGGTATCGCGGTGAGTTCGACCTGCCCATGGTGCAGATCACGGGTTCTGCAGGCAAGACCACCACCAAGGAGATGGTGGCCTCGGTGCTGAGCCAAAAGTTTTCCACATTGAAAACGGAGGCCAATTTCAATAACGCCATTGGCACGCCCCAGACGCTGCTGCGCCTTGACGATACCCATGAGGCCGCTGTCATCGAAACGGGCATGAATCATTTTGACGAGATCCGCTACTTGGGTGACATGGTGCGTCCCGATGTGGCCATCATCACCAATGTAGGCGATGCCCATGTGGAGAACCTGGGCGGCACACGCTTGGGCGTACTGCAGGCCAAGAGCGAGATTTTTGATAACCTCAAGAGCGACGGTCTTGCCATTTTGAATGGCGACGATGCCCTACTCCGTGAACTGCGTCCCAATTTCCGTACGGTGCTGTGCGGCAAGGGGGAGAACTGCCATGTCCGCGTCAGCGAGATTGTGGAGCGTGGCATTGAGGGGATGGACTGTACCATTACCACGGAGAAGGAAAGCTACGCGGTGCACATCCCGTCTCCCGGTGCTTTTATGATCTATCCCGCCTCCATGGCAGTAGCGGTGGGAGAGTATCTGGGCCTCACGGTGGAGGAAATTGTCCGCGGTATCGCTGCCTACACCTCTGTAGGCAGTCGTATGCGGGTGGTGCGCAAAGGTGACCGCCTTATGATCGACGATTGCTACAACGCCAACCCCCAGGCCATGGAACAGGCGCTGGAGACTCTTGCCAAGACCGATGTGCCCCGCCGCATGGCGGTGCTGGGCGACATGGGTGAGCTGGGTGACTTGACGGCACAGGCACATCGCCGGGTCGGTGAAGTGACGGCCCGGCTGGGCATCGACACCGTGGTGGCGATTGGGGAGAAATCCCGTGCTATCGCCGAGGGAAATCCCAAGGCATTGTGGTTTGCCACATTGGAGGAGGCACTGTCCGCCATCGTGGAGCAGTTCACTGATGGTACTGCTGTGCTGGTGAAGGCATCCCACGCTATGGAATTTACAAAAATCGTAAAGAAGCTGGAAGAAGTATAAGAAAATGGTTGATATTTTCCTGAAGGATGTTGTCAAATCCTTCGACTTGGAAAAGAAAATACTGGACGGCCTTACCTTTCAGGTGGACAGCGGTGAGCGCGTTGGTTTGCTGGGACGCAACGGTGCGGGAAAGAGCACGGTGTTCCGTCTGTTAACGGGAGAGCTGGATCCGGACGAGGGTGAAGTGACCATTGCCTCTGGCCGCCGTGTGGGCCTTATTTCCCAGATCCCTGTGTATCCTGCAGGATACACGGTGGACGATGTGCTGGAGACGGCATTTGGCCGTATGCTGCGCCTTAAAGAGGAGATGGATGCCCTTACCGAACGCATGGCGGCAGGGGAGAGCGGCGAGGAAGTACTGCGGCGCTACGGGGAGCTGACGGCCCGCTTCGAGGCGCTGGGTGGCTATGATACCCAGACCGCCAAGAACAAGGTGGCGGCAGGTCTCGATATCTCCGCCGAGATGCGTGCCCAGCTCTTTGAACTTCTCTCCGGCGGTGAGAAGACCCGCGTCAATCTCGCCCGTCTTATTCTGGAGGATACGGACATCCTCCTGCTGGACGAGCCCACCAACCATCTGGATTTGCAGGCCACGGAGTGGCTGGAGGAATATCTGCGCAAGTTCCGGGGTACGGTGGTGACCATCAGCCATGACCGCTACTTTCTGGACCGTACCGTTTCCCGTATCATTGAGATCGACGGCGGCAGGGCGGAGTTCTATTCCGGCAACTACAGCTTCTATGCTGTGGAAAAAGAGCGCCGCTATCAGGAGAGGATGAAGCAGTATCTGAAGGAACAGGCCAAGATCAAGCAGCTGGAAGAGGCTGTGGAGCGGACGCGCCTGTGGGCTTTTATGGGTAATGATGACCTCTATAAGCGTGCTTTCAGCATGGAAAAGCGCATTGAGCGTATGCGTACCACTGCCAAACCCACCAAGGGACGGAAGATGGATGCCCGCTTTGCCAGCCGGGAGTTCCATGGGGATGAGATTTTGCAGATCAAGGGGTTGACCAAGTCCTTTGACGAACGCACCCTCTTCTCTGATATCTATCTCCGCATCGAGGGTGGTGAGCGTATTGCCCTCGTAGGAGAGAACGGAACGGGCAAGACCACCCTGCTGAACATTTTAACGGGTCGTGAGGATGCCGACCGCGGAAATGTAAAAACGGGGCCTTCTGTCCGCTCGGCCTATCTGGAGCAGGTCATCCACTTCGATGACCCCAACCGCAATCTGGTGGATACCATGCTCTATGCCAAGAAGAATCTCTCCACCCAGAGTGCCCGGAATCGCCTTGCCTCCTATCAGTTCCGCGGCGAGGATGTGTTCAAGAGCGTGTCCGTCCTCTCCGGCGGTGAAATGAGCCGCTTGCGCCTTTGTATGCTGATGGATGAGGAGATCAATTTTCTTATTCTGGACGAGCCTACCAACCATCTGGACATTGACAGCCGTGAGTGGATCGAGGAGGCGGTGGAGGCCTTCGACGGTACGCTGCTTTTTGTCAGCCATGACCGCTATTTTATCAACCGCTTCGCCACCCGTGTGTGGGAGCTGGCGGAGGGGACCATCACCGATTACCCCATGGGCTTTGCCCAGTACCGCAGCCTCAAGGAGGCTGAGGCCCGGGAAAAACCTGCCCCTGCGGCTCCTGTGAAGAAGGGGGATACCCGTGTGCGGAATGAAAACCGCAACCAGCGGGCTGCGCGGCGGCAGCTGACCATCTGTGAAAATGCCATTGCCAAGCTGGAGGCGGCCATCGCCCGACTGGACGAGGATATGGAAGCGGTGGCCTGCGATGCGGCGAAACTGGCGGAAGTATATGAGAAGAAACAGGAGACGGAGGCCCTTTTGGAGCAGGAGATGCTGCGGTGGGAGGAGCTGTCCCTTGTATTGGAGGATTGCGAAGTATGAGTGATGTGTTGTGTATCTATTACTCTTTTAGCGGCAATACCCGCCGCGCCATGAAGGAGATTGCCGAGCAGCTGGATGCGGAGATCGTGGCCATTGATGACGGAGCTGACCGCAACGGCTTTGCCGGTTTCATGAGTGCAGGCCGCGATGCCATGCGCCGCTCCACCGCACCGTTGAAGCCCTTTACCACCGATCGTCCCATTGAGGAATACAAGATGGTCATCGTGGGCAGCCCTGTGTGGGCAGGCCGCTGCAGCAGCCCGATCCGCGGCCTCTTAAAACGCCGCGGTCTGGAGATGAGCCGCGTCAGCTATGTTATCACCCGCAGCGGCAGCCGGCGCTGTGAGAGTGTGTTTGATCAGATGGATCTCTATACTAAGGAAAAACATCTTTTCGATGTCTCCCTCTGGCCCGGTAGCGTGGGCTACGCCTTCTGGCGTGATAAGTTTATTGGCGATGTCAGGCGCTATTTGGAGGAAAACCATGCTGGATAAGCTGAAATCTGTTGCCGCACGCTTTGATAAGATCGTGGAGCAGCTGGCCGATCCCGCCGTCTACAGTGACCGCGAGACGCTGACAAAGCTCTCCCGTGAGCAGAAGGAATTGCAGGATGTTGTGGAGGCCTATCGCGCCCTTGTCTCCTGCGAGGATACGATTGCACAGGCCACACAGATGCTCTCCGATCCCGAACTGCGGGAACTGGCGCAGGAAGAACTGCAGGAGGCCAAAGCACGCCGGGAGGAATTGCTGGAAGAGGTGAAGGTCCTGCTGTTGCCCCGTGATCCCAACGACAACAAGAATGTGGTGCTGGAGATCCGCGCCGGTATCGGCGGAGAAGAGGGGGCGCTGTTTGCCGCAGACCTGCTGCGGATGTACACCATGTACGCCGAGCGCCGGGGTTTTTCTATGGATATCGTCTCCCTCAATGAGACAGAATTGGGTGGCGTGAAAGAAGTGGTTGCCACTATCGAGGGCAGCGGCGCCTACTCCCGCCTGAAGTTTGAGGCGGGTACGCACCGGGTCCAGCGTGTACCGGAGACGGAGTCCTCCGGCCGCATCCAGACCTCTGCTGCCACCGTGGCGGTGATGCCCGAGGCAGAAGAGGTGGAGTTCACCATCGATCCCTCCGAGCTGCAGATCGACACCTACCGCTCCTCCGGTGCCGGTGGTCAGCATGTGAATAAGACCGAGTCCGCTATCCGCATCACCCATCTGCCTACCGGTACGGTGGTGGAGTGTCAGGATGAGCGCAGCCAGCACAAAAACCGTGAACGCGCTTTGAAGATTCTCCGCTCCCGGCTATATGAGGCAGAGATGGAGAAACAGAACGCCGCCATCGCCAAGGAACGCAAGCAGCAGGTGGGCAGCGGCGACCGCAGCGGTAAGATCCGTACCTACAACTTTCCCCAGAACCGTGTGACGGACCACCGCTTGACGGGGGATAACAAGAATTTCAACATTGCCGCCGTTATGAACGGCGACCTGGACAATATTATCGACGCCCTCACGACTGCTGCACAGGCTGAGCGTTTGCAGCAGCGTGAGGAGGAATAAGAAAGGGGAACACGACCATGCTGCAGCCCATCAAAATGCAATACGACAAGTCCGGCCCCCGTGTGGCCGAGGCCCTGCGCCGCAACCACTTCGATGCCTATTACTTCTCTACCCGTGAAGAGGCAATTGAGAAGATTATGGAGCTGATCCCCTCCGAGGATACCGTCTCCTGGGGCGGCACCGCCACGGTGGACGAACTGGGCATCAAAGAGCTTCTCCGTCAACGGGGTCAGAAGCTGTTGGACCGCGATACTGCCAAGGATATGGAAGAGCGTATGGCGATCATGCGCGCTGGCCTGACCGCTGACACCTTCTTGATGTCCTCCAACGCCATCACCGAGAAGGGCGAACTCTATAACATCGACGGAAACGGCAACCGCGTGGCAGCCCTGTGCTTCGGCCCTAAGAGCGTCATCGTGGTGGCGGGCATGAATAAGGTGGTGGCCGATATGGATGCCGCCGTGTCCCGCGTGCGCCATTTTGCCGCCCCGGCCAATGTGCAGCGCTTTGCGGGCAACCCCACCCCTTGCTTTGTCAACGGACAGTGTGCCGATTGTCACAGTGAGGCATGTGTCTGCGCATATTTGGTGGCGACCCGCGTCTCCCGTCCCGCAGGGAAGATCAAAGTCGTACTGATCGGAGAAGATTTGGGAATCTAAGATGAAAACCGTACTGTTCCACCCCGAAAAAGATCATACCGCCATTCAAGAGGCTGCCGCGATCATTCGCCACGGCGGTCTTTTGGGCATCCCCACCGAGACGGTGTACGGCCTCGGTGCCAACGCCTTGGATGAGACGGCGGTGCTCCATATCTTTGAGGCCAAAGGGCGTCCCCAGGATAACCCCCTGATTTTGCATATTCCCGATGCCGGCTGGTTGGAGAAGTATTGCCGCGATGTGCCCCCTGCGGCCTATGATTTGGCAGAGCGGTTCTGGCCCGGCCCCCTCACCATGATCCTGCCCCGCCGCGATATTGTGCCTCTGCGTACCACCGGCGGCCTTGATACAGTGGGGGTCCGCTGTCCCAACCACCCCATGACGCTGGAGATCATCCGCGCCGCAGGCGTGCCTGTTGCCGCTCCCAGCGGGAATCTCTCAGGCCGTCCCAGTCCCACCACGGCACAGCATATGTGGGAGGACATGAACGGGCGCATCAACGGCATTGTAGACGGTGGTCCATGTACCGTGGGTGTGGAGAGCAGCATCATCGATCTGACCGTCAATCCGCCCCGCCTGCTCCGGGCAGGAGGCTTGCCCCTGGAGGCACTGGAAGAGGTCTTAGGCGAGGTGGAGATAGATAAGGCCATCCGGGAAAAGTTGGCAGATGGCGAGGAGGCCAAAGCCCCCGGTATGAAGTATCGCCACTATGCCCCCAAAGCTCCCGTCACCGTGGTGACGGGCAGCCCCATGCGCTCCGCCGCCTACATCGCCGCCAACGCCGGAAATGGCAGCGGCATCATCTGCTTTGATGAATTCGCCTCTCTCTATCACGGATGCACTGTACATACCCTTGGCCCTGTAGGCGATGTATCCGAGCAGGCCCGCCGGGTGTTTGATGCGCTGCGTACCTTTGACAGCACCGATGTGAAGGAAATTTTTGCCCAGTGTCCCGATGAGGCGGGACTTGGTTTGGCAGTGAGCAACCGCTTGAAAAAGGCGGCAGGATTCCACACTGTGGATGTTGGCCGCCCGTTGGTCATTGGACTCACAGGGCCTACGGGAGCCGGAAAGACCAGCGCCCTTCGCGCTATTGAATCCCTGGGCGGCTGCGTTCTGGACAGCGATGCCATTTATCACGAGATGCTGAAAACCGATATGCCGCTGCGCGAGGCACTCACCGCTGCCTTTGGCGAGGTGTTTTTGCCCGATGGCGGTCTGGATCGACAGAAACTAGGCACCATCGTTTTCGGTAACGCCACAGAGTTGGAAAAGCTGAATCAGATCATCTATGCCCACATCCCCCGTGAGCTGCACCGTCGCATGGATGCTACTGTGGCGCCCATCATCGGCATTGATGCCATCAATCTCATTGAGGGTGGTTTGGACACAATGTGCGATTGTACCGTGGCGGTGCTGTGTCCTCCTGAGGAGAGAGTACGCCGTATCATGGCGCGGGACAACATTTCGGAGGAGTACGCCCGCTTGCGGGTGAACGCGCAGAAGAGTGACGAGTTTTACCGCAGTCACTGCACTTACACCCTCAACAACACCTGTGCAACGGCAAAGGAATTCCAGCAGCAGGCATATGTGCTTTTCCAGGGACTGTTACAGGAGGCAAGACGATGAAACTGCGCATCCTCTGCGACAACAACACCTATATCGACCAATATTTCCTCGGTGAGCCCGCTTTCAGCTGTTACCTTGAGGAGGGGGACACCCGCATCCTGTTGGATGTGGGTTACTCCGATGTGTACCTCCGCAACGCTGAGAAGATGGGGATCAATTTGCACCGGCTGACCCATGTGGTACTCTCCCATGGGCACAACGACCATACCGGCGGTTTACGCCCCTTCATTGAGAAGAAAGTCGCCCCTGCAGCCAAACTGATTGCCCACGAGGACTGCTTTGTGGGGAAGTACTATGAAGGGGAATATATCGGCTCTCCCTATGATTTGGAGCAGATTCTGTATCTGGCGGACTGCCATCTGACGAAAGAACCCCTGCAGATCACAGAGAAGCTGTGGTTTTTGGGGGAGATTCCCCGTGTGCTGCCCTTTGAGCCCCGCAGCGTTATTGGCAAACGGGAACGAATGGGGGCATGGGAGGAGGATGACTTGCTGGACGACACGGCGCTGGCCTATGGCACGGAGAAGGGAATCTTCATCATCACCGGCTGTGCCCACAGCGGTATCTGCAACATCATCGAGCAGGCCAAGTCAGTCTGCAATGATGACCGTATCATCGGTGTGCTGGGCGGCTTCCATCTGTTTGAGGATGATGACCGCGCCGCCGCCACGGCAGAGTACTTTGCCCGCCACAATATCCCCGATCTCTATCCCTGCCACTGCGTGTCCTTGAAGGTAAAGCACCGCTTCATGGAAAGTCTGAATATCCACGAGGTAGGCGTGGGAATGGAACTGGAAATCTAAACAATAAAGCGCCAAAGTCCCAGTACTTTGGCGCTTTTTTATGTGTTCACTTACCTGACAGCCTCCATAAATTTGGCGGCTTCATCGGCTGCCACCGCCTCCTCCTGTCCCAGACGCTGCAGCAGCTTGTACCACTCGCTGCGGGCAACAGGCCAGTTGGGGGTAATGCTCTCGTCCTCACCCAGGGAGGTGAGCATCATACCGTACTCATCCATGACGGTGTTGTTGACCCACAGTTTGGTCAGGTCGTTGCCCTCTGCGGTATTGCGGACAGGATAGCTTCCTGCCGCGCGGACAGCGGAAGCGGTACCCTCTCCGTCGGCAAAGAACTTGACGAACTGCTTAGCGGCGGCGAGGCGGGCCTCGTCACCGTTATGGAACAGGCACATACCCCAGATCTCACCGGGGAGAGTATGCTCCTCCGTGGCAGAGGGATAGTACATATACTCGATGCGCTGGCCCGATTTGGTCAGACCCACGCCTGTACCGGCACCGACGGGATCCATCTGCTGCTGCACATCCCAGTAGAAAGACATCTTCAGATTCTCCAGATAGAACAGCAGTGCCTCATCCTGCGCCACGATGGTCTCATCGAAGATCACACCCTTCATATCCTGCAGCAGATCCAGTGCCCGAACCATCTCTTCGCTGTCCACGGCATAACCGGTCCCTGTTTCGTTGGTAAATCTGCCGCCAAAGAGGGAGGAGACCAGTGCCCGGGTTCCGTAATCGCCGTTCTGTCCGCCGCAGTAGACAGCGGCTACCGGCTCGTGGTAGGTGTCGTACAGCGCGCGGCAGGCTTTGATGAAGTCCTCATCACTCCATGTCCGTGTCTCCAGATCGACATACTTGTCGGCACCGG
Organism: Oscillospiraceae bacterium; assembly: GCA_017416445.1. Lineage (GTDB taxonomy): Bacteria > Bacillota > Clostridia > Oscillospirales > Oscillospiraceae > Vescimonas. The sequence continues at coordinate 20,607 of JAFQCJ010000006.1, forward strand.
CCCGGACAAAGGCATCGTAATTGATGGCCATGCAGGAGACATTCATAGCGATGGGGTAGAGGTAGCAGGCACCGTCCGTGGTAAAACAGGAGGATTCACAGGCATCCAGCACCTCGTCGCGGTCATTGTCGTCCCACAGCGGGGCAAGATCCACCATGCAGCCCAAACTGCTCCAATCGGTCATAGGACGGTTGGGAGTAGTAAAGACGATGTCCGGCGTCTCGCCTCCGTCAATGGCGGCGGAGATGACCTCATCAGCGTTTTCCTCCGTGAGATATTCCACATGGACACGGATATTGGGGTAGACGGACTGGAACTGCATCAGGAGCATATTCACTGTGTCGGGATTGTCAAAATTGCCGTAGGGATATGTCCAGAATGTCAACTCGGTAATGGTTTCCTGTGGTGTTTCCGGCTCTTTTTCCCCGCAGGCGGTACAAAGGAGCAGCATTCCTGCCAGAACCAGTGCAAGCAATCGCTTCATAGTCGTTCCTCCATGGAAGATATTGCAAAGATACTTGATTGTATCACAGTTTTTTCCGCTTGTCACCCTTTTTCCGCCGCATGATTTCCGGGAATCTGTAAACACTAGGGCAAAAGGGAGGCGACAAGATGAACGATCACAGGGAAGAAAGGAACGAAAGCTGCTGTAGGGAAGATAGCCCGCAGCAGCAGATCATCGAGATGGGCTCCTCGCTGGTGGAGAACCGACGGGGAACGGTGCAGTGCCTGACCGTTATCGGACAGATTGAGGGCCACACGCTGCTGCCGCCCAATATGAAGAGTACGAAGTATGAGCATGTATTACCGCTGTTGACTGCGGTGGAGGAGCGGGAGGATATTGACGGCCTCCTGCTTCTGCTCAACACGGTGGGAGGGGATGTGGAGGCAGGACTCGGCATCGCCGAACTGGTAGCAGGTATGACCAAACCAACAGTGACGCTGGTACTGGGAGGCGGACACTCCATCGGTGTGCCTCTGGCGGTGTGCGGTAAGGCCACCTTCATTGTCCCCAGTGCCTCCATGACCATCCATCCCGTGCGGATGTCGGGCACCATGATCGCTGCACCTGCCACCTACCGCTATTTCGAGCGGTTACAGGAGCGGATCGTGGACTTCGTCGCCCGAAACAGTCGCTGCAGCGGGGAGAAGTTTCGTCAGCTGATGCTGTCGGTGGGAGATATGGCCAACGATGTGGGCAGTGTCATCTATGGCAACGAGGCGGTGGCACTGGGACTTATTGACCGCCTGGGATCTCTGGGGGAGGCGCTGGAGTCACTGTACCGGATGATCGAAAAAAAGCGGGAAGAATCATAGTGCTTGCAGGTGTGGGGATGCCATCGAAAGGGTGGAAATCCCCACACATTTTGCTTGAAACCCAAAGGCTTTTCTGCTATAATACACTGGTTATAGTATGCCAATCCAAGAGAGGTGAACCAAGTGTACTTAAAAGCACTGGAAATCCAGGGATTTAAATCCTTTCCCGATAAGACCGTACTGACTTTCGGTTCGGACATTACCGCCATCGTGGGCCCCAACGGCTCCGGTAAATCCAATATTTCCGATGCTATCCGCTGGGTCATGGGTGAGCAGAGCAGTCGCCAGCTCCGCGGCGCCAAGATGGAGGATGTGATTTTCGGCGGTACCGAGAAGCGCAACCAGATGGGCTTTGCCCAGGTTACGCTGGTGATGGACAACACCGAGCACATCTTCCCCCGCGACGAGGCAGAGGTGGCGGTGACCCGTCGTTATTATCGCAGCGGCGAGTCGGAGTATTATATCAACAAGCAGCAGGTACGCCTCAAGGATGTCAACGAGCTGTTCATGGACACCGGTATGGGCCGGGAGGGCTATTCCATCATCGGTCAGGGTAAGATCGACGAGATTTTGTCCGTCAAGTCCGGTGAGCGCCGCGAGATCTTTGAGGAGGCCGCCGGTATCTCCAAATTCCGCCACCGCAAGGAGGAGTCTGAGCGGAAGCTGGAGCGGACACAGGAGAATCTGGTGCGTATCAACGACAAGATTGCTGAGCTGGAGATGCAGGTGGAACCTCTGCGCAAGCAGGCAGAGGTAGCAAAGAAGTATCTGGTCCTCCGGGACGAGCTGCGTGTGCTGGAGATCTCTGTATGGCTTGAGCAGCTGCAGAATCTTAAGACCGCCAAGTTCAAGCTCCAGGCTGATGTTGAGGCAGCCCGCGTGGAAAAGGAGGCAGCTGAGGCTGCGCTGGAGGACACCTACGCCGCTGCCGAGGCACTGGGCGAGGATGTGCGCAAGAGCGACATGGCTGCCGAGGAGATCCGTGGAAAGATCGCTGTGCTGGAGGGCTCCTCCGGTGAACACGAGAGTGCCATGGCTGTATTGCGTACCGCCACCGAACATAACAATGAAAATATTCTGCGCGTTCGCACGGAAATGGAGGAGAGCAGCAACCGCGCCGGCGGTCTGCAGGAGCAGATCGATGCGCAGCTGGCCCGCATCACCGCCATTGAAAGTGAGAGTGCGGAACTGCAGACAGGTTTGGATACCCTGCTGGAGCAGGCGCGCGTGTTGAGCGAGAGCACGGCGGAGGGTGAGCGTACTGCCGAGTCCCTCCGTGCCGAGGAGGCACTGCTCCGCGCCGCTGCCGCTGATTGTAAGGCTGAGCTCTCCGCCCTCCGCTCCGGCATCCACGAGCGTGAAGAGCGGGTATCCCGTGCCGATGAAGAGCTTGCCGCCCTCCGGGAAAAGCTCACTGCCGCCGAAACCGAAAGCCGTGCCAACCGCCGCGCGTTGATGGATGCAACGGAGGAGGCACAGGGTGTTTCCAACATCATCGAGGGGCATACCCTGAAGATGGAGGGTCGCAAAAAACGGGCCGCCGAGGCAGCCGATGAGAAGATGCGTCTGACGCTGGAAGTGGGCAACCTTCAGAACCGCATCCGTATGCTCGCCGAGATGGAGAAGGAGTATGAGGGCTTCTCCAAGGCGGTAAAGCTGGTGATGCAGAGCAGCGAGAGCAAGGGTCTGCGCGGGATCCATGGACCTGTGGCCGGACTCATGACCACGGAGCGGAAATATACCGTTGCCCTTGAGACGGCACTGGGTGCCGGTATGCAGAACATCGTAGTGGAGCGGGAAGAGGATGGTAAGGCCGCCATCAACTACTTAAAACAGCGGGACGGTGGTCGTGCTACCTTCCTGCCGCTCAGTGCCATCCGCGGTGAGATGCTCCGGGAGAATGTCTCCGGGGAATTCGGTTTTGTGGGCATCGCCTGTGATCTTATCCGCTATGAGCAGAAATATGACGGCATTTTCAAGAACCTCCTTGGCCGTACCGTGGTGGTAGAGGATATGGACTGCGGCATTGCCATGGCCCGGAAGTATCACAGTGCCTTCCGCATTGTGACGCTGGACGGCCAGGTGATGAACCGCGGCGGCTCCATGACCGGCGGCAGTGTCAGCCGCAGTGCCGGTGTTCTGAGTCGCCGGGATGAACTGGAAAAGCTGAGGGCTAGCCTCAAAACCGCCGAGGAGCAGTGTGCTGCTGCATCTGCCCGGGCGGAGGAACTGGACCGGGAGGTGCAGAAAGCACAGTATGAACTGGATGTCGCCTCCTCTCAGCAGCGTAAGGCGGAGGACGCCGTGCTGCAGTGCAAGGGAAAGCAGGATCACTACGATATCCTGATCGAATCCCTGCGTCTGAGCATTGAGGATGAAGAGGCGGACATCGCCGCCTTTGCCCAGCGCACCGCCGATGATACCAGACGCTGCGCCCAGGTGGAGCGCTCTATTGAAGAGGCGGAACGAAAGGCCGATGAGCTCCACACCGCTATTGAGACGCAGCGCAGCGGGCAGGAGGATGCCCGCAGTGCTACCGATGCGCTGGCTGAGGAGATCAGCACAAAGAAGGCGGAAATGTCCGCCCTGCAGGCGGAGAAAGAAGCCTGCTTGCGCAGCATTGCCGACCTCGGGCAGCTCAAGAGGGATATGCTCACCGACGGAGAGGGCCGGCAGACACTGCTGGATCGCTTCATGGCGGAGAACGAAAAGGCCGCCGTTGAGATGGAGCAGCATACGGCTGCGTTGGCGGCACTGCGCCTTGAGGCACAGTCTCTCCGGGAACAGCTTAACGCTCTGGCCGCCGACAAGCTGCGTCTGGAGGGACAGCGGGATGCCAAAACCCGCGAGAGCCGCAGCTGTAACGACACGGTGATCAACGCCACCCAGGCCCTGTCCCGTATGGAGCAGAAGCTACAGGGTAACGCCATGGAGGAAAAAGCGCTGCTGGACAAGCTCTGGGAGCACTACGAGCTGAGCCACAGCGCCGCTTTGGAGCAGCGTATCGAACTGGAGAGCGTTCCCAAGGCTACCCGCCGCATTGCAGAACTGAGCCGGGAGATCAAGTCCCTGGGCACCCCCAATATCGGTGCCATTGAGGAATATGACCGCGTCAATACCCGCTATACCTACCTCTCTGAGCAGCGCGGCGATGTGGAAAAGGCACGAGAGGAATTGCTGGGTGTTATCGACGAGATCACCCGCCACATGACCGAGATCTTCGCCCAGCAGTTCCAACTGCTGAACGAGAGTTTTCAGGAGACATTTTTGGAGCTCTTCGGTGGCGGCAAAGCACAGCTGGAGCTGGAGGACGAGAACGACATTCTCGGCTGCGGCATCGAGATCAAGGTGCAGCCCCCCGGCAAGCAGCTCAAGACCATTACGCTGCTCTCCGGCGGCGAGAAGGCTTTTGTGGCCATCGCACTGTACTTCGCTATTTTGAAGGTCCATCCCACACCGTTCTGCGTTATGGACGAGATCGAGGCGGCGCTGGACGAGTCCAATGTGGTGCGTTTCGCCCGCTATATGCGCCGCGTGTCGGGGAAAACCCAATTCATCGTGATCACCCATCGCCGCGGCACCATGGAAGAGGCGGATGTTCTCTATGGCGTCACCATGCAGGAGCGGGGCGTCAGCCGTATGCTCAGTATCGACATGAATGACATGGCGAAGGAATTGAAGATCAAGTAAGGAGAATTCCCATGGGTATTTTCAGTAAATTTAAATCTGCCATCCTCTCCTCTCTGTCTTTTTCCAAGATCGATGAGGAATTGTTTGAGGAACTGGAGGAGAGCCTCATCCTTTCTGATGTGGGTGTGAATGTAGCCTCTGCCGCAGTAGAGCAGCTGCGCACCCGTGTGCGTAAGGAGAAGCTGGAGACGGAAGAGCAGCTCAAGGCCGCTCTGCGTGAGATCCTGGCGGCCTATCTCCAGGTAGGTGAGCCGACGCTCGCGGTGAACACCAGACCCTCTGTGGTGCTGTTTATCGGCGTGAACGGCGTGGGCAAGACCACCTCTATCGGCAAGATCGCCCACCGTATGAAGTCCGAGGGAAAGAAGGTCATTCTCTGCGCCGGCGACACCTTCCGCGCTGCCGCCGCCGATCAGCTGGAGATCTGGTCGAACCGGGCCGGTGTGGACATTGTCCGTCAGCACGAGGGAGCCGACCCCGGTGCTGTGCTCTTCGATGCACTGGCTGCCGCCAAGGCCCGGAATTGTGATGTGGTGCTGTGCGATACAGCCGGCCGTCTCCACAATAAGCAGAATTTGATGAATGAGCTTGCCAAGATGCGCAAGATCATTGACCGCGAAGCCCCCGACAGTGACCGCGAGACGCTGCTGGTGCTGGATGCTACCACAGGACAGAACGGCCTTATTCAGGCCCGTCAGTTCAAGGAGACGGCGGGTCTTACCGGTATCATTCTCACCAAGCTGGACGGCACCGCTAAGGGCGGTATTGTCATCGCCATTGCGCAGGAACTGGGTGTGCCGGTGAAGTTTGTGGGTCTTGGGGAGGGGATCGACGATCTCAAGCCCTTTGATGCCCAGGAATTTGTGGCCGATATGATCGGATGAGGTGGAAGACATGAGAGCCGACGGAAGAAAATTCAATGAGCTGCGTCCCATTACCGTGACGCCTCACTTTACCAAGTTTGCCGAGGGCAGCGTCCTCATTATCTGCGGCGATACCATGGTGCTGTGCACCGCCTCTGTGGAGAACCGTGTGCCGCCCCATGTGCGCCCTGGTCACGGCTGGGTCACGGCGGAGTATTCCATGCTGCCCCGGGCCAACCGTGAGCGCAGCCGCCGCGATGTGGATAAGCTGAAGCTGTCGGGCCGCAGCGCCGAGATTCAGCGCCTCATTGGTCGCAGCCTCCGCGCCGCCGTGGATATGTCCCTCCTGGGTGAGCATACCATCACCATCGACTGCGATGTGCTGCAGGGCGATGGCGGCACCCGTACCGCCTCCGTTACCGGCGGCTTTATCGCGTTGGCCCTTGCCTGCCGCACGCTGGTGGAGGAGGGCTACATCGGTCGTATGCCCTTAAAGCACTATGTGGCGGGTATCAGCGCAGGTATCGTGGACGATACCGCCATGCTGGACTTGCAGTACAGCGAGGATAGCCGCGCACAGGTGGATCTCAACTGCATCATGAACGAGCTTGGCGAGATCATCGAGGTGCAGGGCACCGGCGAAGGCCGCGCCTTCACCGTTGCCGAGCAGCAGGAGCTGCTGACCCTCTGCGCCAAGGGCAACCGGGAGCTGATCGCAAAACAGAAGGAAATCGTAGGTGATATTTTTAGATGAGCCAGATTTTAGAAGTGCTGATGTTGGTGCTGTTCGGCCTTTCCTGGCCCTTCAACATCTTAAAATCCATCCGTTCCCGCACGGCAAAGGGCAAGACCCTGACCTTCCACTTTTTCATCATTGTGGGCTACCTCTGCGGCCTTGCCAGTAAGTTCGTCAGCGGCAATATTACCTATGTGGTATATTTCTACATTGTGGACATCGTGCTGGTGACCACCGACTTGATTTTGACCATCCGCAACATCCGTTTGGACAAGGTTCGTGACAGGGAGGCAAAGGCCTCCTGAGAAAGGAGCAGCGTCTATGGAGTGTCCCTATTGCAAGAAGGAAATGGTAGAGGGGAAGATTCCCGCAAGGAAGGCAAATATATGCTGGTATCCTGCCGATAAGGAACTGCGTGTGTTTTCCGATCTGGATGACGATGTGGTTCTGTTGGCAAAACCTGATGTTTGGGACGCGGGGATGGCGGTTGCACACTACTGCGGAGATTGCAAAATAATAATCGTACCTGTCCCTGAGAAGCAAGAGACCACTATGGACAAGCTAAAGAAGAAGTGGAGCGACATCTCCGACAAGATGGAGGCCGCTTCCGAGGCGCGGCAGGCACGGCAGGAAGAGGAACGGAAAGAGAAACAGCGAGAAAAACGGGCAAAGAAAGACCCGTGGGAGAGGTAAACATATGAAACTGGTACTTGCTTCCCAAAACAAGGGAAAATTAAAAGAAATGCAGGCCATCTTAGGGGAACTGGGCATTGAAGTGGTGCTCCAGTCGGAACTGGGACTGGCTGTGGATGTAGAGGAGACCGGCACTACCTTCGCCGAGAACGCCACCTTGAAGGCCAAGGCCGTCATGGAGGCCAGCGGCCTGCCCGCCATCGCCGACGACTCCGGCCTGTGCGTAGACTGGCTGCAGGGTGCTCCCGGCATCTACTCTGCCCGCTACGGCGGCGTGGACAGCGATGAAGAGCGCAATCAGCTGCTGCTCAGCAATATGAAGGGAGCGCTGAACCGCGCAGCCCACTTCCATGCCGACATCGTCTGCTGCTTCCCCAACGGGGATATTTTGAACACCGCAGGGGATATTTTCGGCACTATCGCCTACGCTCCCAGCGGCGAGGGCGGCTTTGGCTACGACCCCATCTTCTTTGTGCCGGAGCTTCGCAAGACGCTGGCACAGGTCCCCGCTGAGGACAAGAACGCCATTTCTCACCGCGGCAATGCACTGCGTGCCATGGCGGTGAAACTGAAAGAATATATGGAGAATCATTGAGTATGGAACTGACCAGTAAACAAAGAGCGCAGCTGCGCGGCATGGCCGCCACCATGGATACCATCCTCCATGTGGGTAAGGACGGCATCAGCGACAATCTCATCAAGCAGGCGGACGATGCCTTGGAGGCGCGTGAGCTTATTAAGGGCCGCGTGTTGGAGAATTCTATGTACACCGCCCGCGAGGCTGCAGAGGAACTGTCTGTTGCCACCCGCAGCGAGGTGGTGCAGGTCATCGGCAGCAAGTTTGTCCTCTTCCGCTATCAGCACAAGAAGGATAAGCGTAAGATTGAGCCTGTAAAGGCCAAGAAGGCATGAGAATCGGTATTTTCGGCGGCACATTCAACCCGCCCCACAGAGGTCATGTGACCTTGGCCCGCGCCGCTGTGGAGCAGCTTTCCCTTGATAAACTGCTGGTGATCCCTGCAGGGATCCCGCCCCACAAGCAGCTGCCCGCAGGCAGCGCCAGCAACGAACAGCGCTATGAAATGGCAGTTTTGCTGGCGGGCGCAGTGGGGAAGTGCGCCGTGGCAGATGACTGTGAACTGCGCCGCGAGGGGAAGAGCTACACTGCCGATACGCTGCTGCAGCTGCGGGAAGAATACCCCGAGGATGAACTGTGGCTGCTGATGGGATCGGATATGTTCCTGTCCCTCCACACATGGTGTCGTCCCGAGGTGGTATGCCGCGCGGCCAATATCGCCGCCTTCAGCCGCTGCGAGGCCAACGAGCGCGCCGCTTTTGAGGCGCAGAAGGCCAATTTGGAACAGCTTTACAGCGCCCGCGTCGCCATTTTGGATAATCCCAATGTAATTGAGGTGTCCTCTACAGATGTCCGCAGCGCCTTGTCTGCCGGCGGTGGAGAAGAACTGCTGCCGCCCGCTGTGTGGGGCTATGTGCAGCGTGAGCATCTCTACGGCACCGACACGGATTTGAAGCACCTGTCTGTAGACGAGCTGCGCCCCATTGCATTGAGCTACTTAAAGCCCAAGCGTGTGGCCCATGTGCTGGGCACGGAGCGGACGGCGGCAGAACTGGCGCGGCAGTACGGTGTGGATGAAAGGGAAGCCCGCATTGCGGCTCTGCTCCACGACTGTACCAAGAAATTGGAGATCGACCAGCAGCTCAAACTCTGCGATGCCTACAACATCGACATGGACGAGATGGAGCGCGCCACGCTGAAGCTGCAGCACAGCCGCACCGGTGCGGAGATCGCCCGCCATGTCTTTGGTGTCAGCGATGCTGTCTACGATGCCATCCGCTATCATACCACCGGCAGACCCGATATGACGATGCTGGAGAAGATCATCTACATCGCCGATTATATTGAGCCCAACCGCACCTTTGAGGGAGTGGAGGAGGTACGGGAGGCCACGGCACGGAGTCTCGACGAGGGAATTTTGCTGGGGCTAACCATGACCATCGAGGAGATGCGGGGCTACGGCACCCCCATTCACCATCTGACGATGGATGCACGAGACTATTTGATCCAACAGGGAGGAACTACGATATGAACACACCGAAAGAACTGGCACTGCTGGCAGCCCGCGCTCTGTCTGATAAGAAGGGCCGCGAGATTCAGGCGCTGGAGATCAGCGATCTGAGCACCATTGCCGATTACTTCGTCCTCGCCACCGGCGGCAGCAACACCCAGATCAACGCCTTGGTGGATAATGTGGAGAAGGTGCTGATGGAGGAGGCCGGTGAAGAGGCCATCCACCGTGAGGGCTATCGCGGCGGCACCTGGGTGCTGCTGGATTACGGCTGCATCGTCGTCCATGTCTTTAACGCCGAGGCCCGGGAGTTTTACGGCCTTGAGCGCCTCTGGCGCGACGGCAAGCCTCTCTCCCTTGAGGGAGTTATCACCGAGGGCAACTGAATAAGCGTAAAAAAGAACCGCCAGCGGCGGTTCTTTTTTATAGGTCGTTGCCTCGCGTCATGATCTCCCGCCACACAATCGGCCCTACAGCGCCTGTAGGGTCAAGCCCCAGCTGCCGCTGCATGGCCCGCACAGCCGTTGCGGTGGCAGCATCAAAGGTTCCTGTGACTGACACCGTGGGTATCGTGTTGTCTTTCCCGGCAATGCGCTGCAGATTGGTCTGCAGCTGCACCACACTCTGCCCCGTGTCTCCCTGTACCAGAAACCGCCCGGGGTAGATCTCATTTAGAAACTCCCGATATTCCTCCGGCAGTTCCCGCAATAGGGATTCGTAGTCCCGTTGCAGGGCGTTCCAGGTGTCTCGCCCTACGATTCCGTCCACCGCAAGGCCGCTGCTTCGTTGAAAGGCATAGACGGCATCCCGGGTAGCATCGTCGAATACCCCTGTCATGGTGATGGACGGCAAAGCGGGGAGAAAGAAACCCAGAAAGGCGAGGTAGTATTGCACCGTCCGCACGCCTACTCCTCTGTCACCGTAGCGTAGAACAGCAGGGAAGACCCGCTGTGCCTCTGTGATGGTGAGTCCTTCGCTCCCCAACTCTGAGAGTTGCTTCACACCGCCCCACACGGCTTTGATTTTATACCATGTGGATTTTCCTACGATGCCGTCGGACTGCAAATTGAACACCTCCTGAAAACCTCTCACCGCCTCCTCGGTAGCGGTATCATAGAGGCTGTTCAGATTAGGCGCGGGAAGTGCAGGGTAGTTGCGGCGGATCCGCAGCAGCTGCTGCTGAATGGTGCGCACATCCTGCCCGAAGTCCCCGCGCCGTAGGGGACGGCCGGGGTAGGAGGGGACGGATTCCCCCACAGGCGCATCAAAGACCAGATTGATGTTGCTGCCATAGTAGTGCTGTAAGATGGCATAGGGGATATATCCCTGTTCCGCCAGCGATACACTGCCCCACTGGCTGAGTCCGGCGCACTGGGTTTGGGCTCCGTCACAGAAGGCGGCAAAGAGGGGCTCAATGTTCCCCTGCCGCACGATGTAGTCGTTGAACATATTGTCCACCAGACGGCTGATGTTCTCATAGACATTTCCTCCCAGCACATAGATCTGATCCCGGGCCGTGGTGGAGGTGATGTCGAAATCGTAGCCGCGGGAGGGATAGAATTCGGTGTAGATGCGGTTGAGGGCGAAGGAGATCTGGGCATAGATATTGGCCCGCAGGGCATTCTCCGGCCAGGTGGGGTAGAGTTCATTGGAGGCTACATTTTTTATATAGGAAGTAAAGGGAATGGTGATATTGCCCGCATTGCTGTCGGGCAGCCCCAAATGTACGGTGATGGTCTCCGGTATTTTTGGCAGGACAGGCATTACTGTAGCCTCCTTTCGGTAGGCAGGACGGGGACGAGTACCACGGGGAGGATGGTTTTCACCCCGGCAAAGAGGGACACGGGATGAGTCTGAGGGAGAAAAGAGGAATGAGAGATAATGACGGTATAGCGCCGTGGGCTGGCCGGGGCCGTCTCGGGACGCTGGGAGTCGGCGCGGGGATTGGCAGGGAGGGGGAGATCATCGGCAATGCCGCTTGCATCGGTGTGACCTCGATAGAGAAGTGCGCTGTGGGGGAGAGGACTGAGCACCTCAATGACGGCGTTGGGAACGGGAAAGGCCCCCTGTGCCGTAGTGACCTGCAGCCGCAATGTGCCAAAGTCCTGCAACGGGGGAGAGAAGTCTTGTACTGGCATGGTGATACCTCCTATCATTACTTAGTATATGGGAGAGGGAGCTCTGTGGTGAAAAAACCTTGACAAACAGGGGAGAAGTGAGTATAATTTACGAAGTTATTTTGCCAAAGGCAATGAAGGGAAAAAGACGGAGCAGCGTCACCTGAAGAGAGTCGGCGTTTGGTGCAAGCCGATGGGAACGCTCCGCTATACTGGCCCCGGAGCTTCCCGTCTGAACAGGGCGGGACGGAGTGTGCAGCCGTTACCTGCGCGCCTCTTAACGGAGAGGAACTGAGGGAGACAGGGATAATTCTGTGTCCGAATCAGGGTGGTACCGCGTTTTGATCAACGCCCCTGACCGCGATGTGCGGTCAGAGGCGTTTTTATTTTATCTGCAAAATTTATTTATCATAGAAGGAGATCAACACTATGCACTACGATTTTGCGGTCATTGAAAAGAAATGGCAGGACCGCTGGGAAGTCAGCAAACCCTACGCTGCCATCACCGGCGACAAGAGCCGTCCTAAGTTCTACGGCCTCATCGAGTTCCCCTATCCCAGTGCCGCCGGCCTTCATGTAGGCCATCCCCGTCCTTTTACGGCCATTGATATCGTCAGCCGTAAACGCCGCATGGAGGGCTACAATGTCCTGTTCCCCATCGGCTACGACGCATTCGGTCTGCCCACGGAGAACTTTGCCATTAAAAATCACATCCATCCCTCCATCGTCACCCGTGACAACATTGCCAACTTCACCCGTCAGCTGAAGATGCTGGGTTACGGTTTCGATTGGGACCGCGTGGTGGACACCACCGATCCCAAGTACTACAAGTGGACCCAGTGGATCTTCCTGCAGATGTACAAGAAGGGTCTGGCCTATAAGACCACCATGCCTATCAACTGGTGCACCAGCTGTAAGGTGGGTCTGGCCAACGAAGAAGTGGTGGAAGGTAAGTGTGAGCGCTGCGGCGGCGAGGTAGTCCGCAAGGAGAAGAGCCAGTGGATGCTGGCCATCACCAAGTACGCCGATCGCCTCATCGACGATCTGGATGATCTGGATTACATTGAGCGTGTCAAGGTGCAGCAGAAGAACTGGATCGGCCGCTCCTACGGTACGGATGCTACCTTCAAGACCAATACCGGCGACGAGGTCACTGTCTACACCACCCGTGTGGATACCATCTTTGGTGTCACCTATATGGTCATCTCTCCTGAGCATCCCCTGCTGGAGAAGTGGAAGGATCAGATCGGCAACTGGGACGAGGTAGCCGAGTATCGTCTGGCCGCTTCCCGCAAGTCTGACTTTGAGCGCGGCGAGCTGAACAAGGATAAGACCGGTGTCCGCCTCGAGGGCATTGAGATCTACAACCCCATCAACGGCAAGGCCATTCCCATGTTCGTCTCTGACTATGTTCTTATGGGCTATGGTACCGGTATCGTCATGGGCGTGCCCGGCCACGACCAGCGCGACTGGGAGTTCGCTACCAAGTTCGGTCTGCCCATCATTGAGGTGGTCAAGGGAGGCGACATCACCAAGGAAGCTTTCGTGCTGAAGGATGACACCGGCATCATGGTGAACTCCGAGTTCCTGGACGGTATGACCGTTAAGGATGCCATCCCCGCTATGCGAGATTATGCCATCGAGCACGGCTGGGGCAAGGAGAAGGTCAACTTCAAGCTCCGCGACTGGGTCTTTACCCGTCAGCGTTACTGGGGCGAGCCCATCCCTCTGGTGAACTGCCCCAAGTGCGGCTGGGTGCCTCTGGATGAGAGCGAGCTGCCTCTGCTGCTGCCCAATGTGGAGAGCTACGAGCCTACCGATGATGGCGAGAGCCCCCTGGCCAAGATGACCGACTGGGTCAATACCACCTGCCCCAAGTGCGGTGGTGCCGCCAAGCGTGAGACCGACACCATGCCCAACTGGGCCGGTTCCTGCTGGTATTACCTGCGCTATATGGATCCCCACAACGACAACGAGTTCCTCTCCAAGGAGGCCGAGGAGTATTGGGGCCCCGTGGATTGGTACAACGGCGGTATGGAGCATACGACCCTGCATCTGCTCTACTCCCGTTTCTGGCATAAGTTCCTCTATGATATCGGCGTGGTCCACACCAAGGAGCCCTATGCCAAGCGCACCAGCCACGGCATGATCCTGGGCAAGAACCCCAACTATATCGGGAATGTGAACACCGAGGAGGAGAAGCAGGCTCTGATCGAGAAGTACGGCTCTATGGCCACCCGTCCCGCCGTCAAGATGTCCAAGTCCCTGGGCAATGTGGTGAATCCCGATGATGTCATCAAGGCTTACGGTGCCGATACCATGCGCCTGTATATCATGTTCATCGGCGACTTCGAAAAGACTGCTGCCTGGTCTGACGAGGCGGTGAAGGGCTCCAAGCGCTTCCTTGACCGCTGCTTCAACCTGCAGGATATGGTCAGCGATGAGGAGGGTATTTCTGCCGCCAACATGGCCTCCATCCACAAGACCATCAAGAAGGTGGGCTCCGATATCGACGAGCTGAAGATGAACACCGCTATCGCTGCCCTGATGACCCTGGTCAACGAGTTCTACTCCAAGGGTGTCAGCCGCGGAGATCTGGAGGTTCTGATCCAGCTGCTCAGCCCCTTCGTGCCCCATCTGGCCGAGGAGATGTGGGAGAATCTGGGCTTCGCCGCCAAGCATGGCAAGATGGCCATGCAGATGGATTGGCCTCAGTACGATGAGAGCAAGACCATCGACGCGCAGGTGGAGATGGCCGTGCAGGTCAACGGTAAGCTCCGCGGCACCGTGGTAGTACCTACCGACAGCGACGAGGCCACCGTGGTGGCCGCCGCTATGGAGCTGGACAAGGTGAAGAAGGCCACCGAGGGAATGTCCGTGGTCAAGACCATCCTGGTGAAGAATAAGCTGGTCAACCTCATCGTTAAGCCCGCCAAGTAATCGAAAAAACGCAGAATTGATAAAAAAGTCTTGACAAGGGTAGGGGACATCAGTATAATATCATCTGTTAAGTCATAATTTAGATGGCTCTTAAAGAGTGCCCTGGAAATAGCCGGGTACATCGGAGGGAGGGAAAGAATAGATGTCCGAAGTTCATGTCAAGGAAGGCGAGAGCCTGGATAGCGCCCTGAA
>JAFQCJ010000028.1 GCA_017416445.1 Oscillospiraceae bacterium
CAATGCTTCCGGCACGGAGCTGCTCTTCCGTACCACGGTCTACACCTACGAGGAATCTGCCGAAATGGAGCGCGTGACCACGACTGTGACGGCCGCAGGCAGCTCGCAGCAGCAGGTGAGCATTGAGGAAACATTCGGCACCGAGCCGACCTACGCTTTTGCTTCCGGTAAGCCGAAGTTCAGTCAGGCCGTTGATGGCGTGCAGACATGGCACGAGTACGAGGCCACCACAGAGCACGGTGCTATCCACAAGCACACGTCCATCACCAAGGCCAATGGCGAGCCGGTGGCTGCGCAGAGCCGCAAGAGCGAGAGCTTTATCGCCGAAAACGGCACTACGACCTTCACGCAGGAGAGCATCTGGAACGGCTCGCAGTGGCTGCTGCTGGATACCACGGCTTATGAGTACGACGAGCAGCAGCGTGTGGTGAAGACCACCCGAGCCAACGGACGCTTCTCCACCACTGCCTGGATGTGCTGCGGCCCGCTGCGCGAGACGGATGAGGACGGCATCACCACGACCTACGCCTACGATTCCGCCCACCAGCTCACGGAGACAAGCCGCGAGGCGGTGTACGATGGCGATACCTGCATCACGCCGGAAACGATTATCGAGTACACCCGCGATGCCGCCGGGCGCGTGCTCTCCACCACCCGCCGAGTAGGCTCTATGTCCACCATGGAATCCACGGTGTATGATGCTCTCGGCCGCGTCACTACGCAGGTGGATGTGCTGGGCCGCATTACCACCACCGCTTACAGCGAGGATGGCCTCACCACCACCCGAACCACTCCCGCCGGGGCTACCTCCCTTACCACTCGCCATACGGACGGCTCGACTGCTTTCATCGGCGGCACCGCTCAGCGTGAGCAGTTGTATGTGTACGACCTCAGCGGCAACAATGAGCGCGTCACTACCAAATTGCCGAGCGGTGAAATTATCGCCCAGAGCATTACCAACGGCTTCGGGCAGACCATTGTGCAGGCGCAGCCGAACACCCTCGGCGGCTTCATCTACACGCGCTCCGAGTACAACGCCAAGGGGCAGATGGTGAAGAGCTATCAGGATACCGGCTGGAATACGTCCGCCACCGCTGCCACGCTTTTCGAGTACGATTCCTTCGGCAACATGGTGAAGCAGACGCTCGCACTGAGCAATACACCCACCAAGGATAATTCCCCGGTGAGCGAGGTCGCCTACGCGGTGGAGTCTGCCGAGGATGGTGTGTACTCCGTCACTACGCAGACGCGCTACAATGTGGCTGGTGAGCCCTTGTCTACTACGCAGAAGCAGCTGATTTCCCGCCTCTCCGGCACGCTGAGCAGCAAGAATATCAGTATCGATGTGCGCGGTAACAGCAGCGTGAGCTGGTCGGAATACACGGCTCCGGCTAAGGTGACATCGTTCAGCACCATCCCCACCTCGAATATCACGGCAGAAGTGGTGGCAATGGATGGCTTCACGCTCTCGCAGAAGGACCACGCGAGCATCATCACCACAGCCTCCCGCAGCTACACCGCCACGGGGATGACGCTGGTGCAGGTGGATGGCCGTAACAACGCCACGACTTCCATCACGGATATCGCGGGCCGCACTATCAGTGTGACCGATGCAGCCAATGCGACAACAACTACGGTTTACGATGCGCTGCATGACCATCCCGCTGTGGTGACGGACGCCATGGGGCACACCTCCTGCTACAAGTATGATGCCCTCGGGCGCAAGCTTGCGGAGTGGGGTACGGCGATTCAGCCTGCTTGCTTCGGCTACGACATCATGGGCAACATGACGTCCCTGCGTACCTTCCGCGCAGAAAGTGAGGAGATTACCACTGACCCGAGTGAGCGCTCAGACTACGATGAAACAATCTGGGTGTTCGATGCTGTGACCGGGCTGGAGCTGTCCAAGACCTACGCCGATAATTCCTCCATGGTGAAAACCTACGATGCCTTCAACCGCTTGGCAACGGAAACCGATGCCCGCGGCAATGTGAAGACTCATTCCTACGAGCACGCCCGTGGCCTTCTGCTCAGCATAACCTACAGCACAGTGGAGGGCAGCGCTGCCACAAACGCCCGCAGCTATACTTACAATCATCTGGGGCAGATGACCCAGCTGGTGGATGATGCTGGAACGCG
>JAFQCJ010000029.1 GCA_017416445.1 Oscillospiraceae bacterium
GCACGGCAGCCCAGAATGGTGCGGATATAGATCTTGTTGATGCCGGCCTTCTCAAACTTTTCAGCATCCTCGGGCATCATCATAACATCCTTGGAGTGCAGCAGCTCACCGGTCTCGGGATGCAGCACATCATTGACGGGATAACGGCCGCGGATACGGTTGCCGAAGGAATCGACAACATCGCCGTTCTTGTCGTAAACAGCGCCAACCCAAATACCGTTGGCAGTACCGCAGTTATGCTCGCGGATGATAACATCCTGAGAAACATCCACCATACGACGGGTCAGGTAACCGGAGTCAGCGGTACGAAGTGCGGTATCGGTCATGCCCTTACGAGCGCCTCTGGAGGAAATGAAGTACTCCAGAACAGACAGACCTTCACGGAAGTTTGCCTTAACGGGGATCTCAATGGTGCGGCCGGCGGTATCGGCCATCAAGCCACGCATACCGGCCAGCTGACGGATC
Source organism: Oscillospiraceae bacterium (assembly GCA_017416445.1). Classification (GTDB taxonomy): domain Bacteria; phylum Bacillota; class Clostridia; order Oscillospirales; family Oscillospiraceae; genus Vescimonas. The sequence goes on from JAFQCJ010000029.1 coordinate 466, forward strand.
TGAGCCATACTACCACGGGCGCCGGAGTCCGCCATCATATAGATGGGGTTGAACTGGTCCAGGTTGCCCTGCAGGGCACCGGTGACATCAGCGGTGGTCTTTTCCCACTGCTGGACCACCAGGCGGTAACGCTCTTCATTGGTGATGAAGCCCTGACGGTAGAACTGCTCGATCTCGACCACCTTTTCCTCAGCCTCACGGACCAGCTGGTACTTGATCTCGGGAACCACCATATCTGCAATAGAAACAGAGATAGCGCCCTTGGTGGAGTACTTGTAGCCCAGAGTCTTGACACGGTCCAGCATTTCGGTTGCAACGGTGAAGCCGTGACGGCGGATACACTTGTCAATGATCTTGCCCAGCTGCTTCTTGCCAACCAGGAAGTCAACTTCCAGATCGAAAGCGTGCTCGGGATCGTTGCGGTTAACAAAGCCCAGATCCTGGGGGATGGGCTCATTGTAGATCAGACGGCCAACAGTGGCGTTGATCAGGCGGTACTGCATTTCGCCGTCGATCTCCTTGCCGTAGCGGACCAGGATCGGTGCGTGCAGACCGATGTTGCCGTCAGCGTAGGCGGCAATGGCCTCGTCCACGCTGGAATAGGCGTGACGGGGAGTAAAGGTTGCTTCCGTCTTGCCCTCAGCCTTCAGAGCCTTGTTGGCAGCCAGGAACTCGTCTGCATCCACGATCTGACCCTTCTCCCAGGCGGTATCGCCGGGATTGTTGATCACGACCTCCTCTGCACCCTTCTCTGCCTTGCCCAGACGGGTATAGGTCAGATAATAGGCACCGAGGATCATATCCTGGGTGGGAACAGTAACGGGCTTGCCGTCCTGAGGACGCAGCAGGTTATTGGCAGACAGCATCAGCAGTCTTGCCTCAGCCTGGGCCTCAGCAGACAGAGGCACATGGATAGCCATCTGGTCGCCGTCGAAGTCGGCGTTAAATGCGGTACAGCAAAGCGGATGCAGCTTCAGTGCACGGCCCTCAACCAGAATGGGCTCAAATGCCTGAATACCCAGACGGTGCAGCGTAGGTGCACGGTTGAGCATAACGGGGCGATCCTTGATGATCTCGTCCAGAGCATCCCAAACCTCGGTCTTGCCCTTGTCGATCATCTTCTTCGC
>JAFQCJ010000030.1 GCA_017416445.1 Oscillospiraceae bacterium
CCGGTCAGACCTACGAGCTGGAAATCGAAATCCCCAATGATCCCGTCATGGGCCGAATCCTGCTGGATAAGAAGGGTCTGCAGCTGACGGACGTGAAGATCACCTCCGACGCCTGGGGCAATGAAGTCCATACGCCCGTGTACGAGGAGGATTACCTGGCGGGTGCGGTGTTTGAGATCCGCGCTGCCGAGGACATCACCGGCAAGGACGGCACCGTATGGTATCAGGCGGACGAGCTGGTGGATACCATCACCACCACGGCGAATGGCAGCGACGCCTCCAAGGAGTTGCCTCTGGGCAAGTACAACGTAACAGAGGTTTCTGCCCCCGAAGGGTACTTCTTTACGGATCGCGCCTACATTGTCGATCTCAAGTATCAGGACAATCAGACCGAGCTGGTCGAAGTCCGCGTCAATGCGCAGAATGACTTCTTGCCTGCGGAGCTCTCTCTGTTCAAGGAGAAGGAAACGATCAACATCGTCACCAGCGGCAAGGATGGCGTGAAGTCTGTCCTGACCGATGGAGCCGGTGAAGGTTTCGTCTTCGGTCTGTTCACCACAGAGGACATGCCCTATGCCTACGGCACACTGATGGCGGATACACTGGTCGCCACCGGAGCTACCGACAAGAATGGTATGCTGACGCTGAACGGCACCTTCCCGCACGGCGATTACTACATCCGTGAGCTGTACGCACCTGAAGGCTGGAAGATCACCGCTGATCGCTTTGATCTCTCCATCACTCCTGACCGAAAGGCGGATGATGAAAACGTGCTGCGTGTGCTGATGGTGGACGCCATTCACAATGAGCTGATCCATACCAAAGTCACCCTCACCAAGAACGACATCACCGGCGAAAAGACGCTGCCCGGTGCCATTATCGAGGTGTACAACGAATCCGGCAAAATCATCTACCGCGACACCACCGATGAAATGGGCCGGATCGCCAACATCCCTGTCACTCCTGGACGCTACACCTTCCGCGAGGTCTATGCCCCTGACGGCTATGCCCTCAACGATGTGACCATGAGTTTCACCGTCAGCGAGGATGGCGTCGTCACCGGCGATACCACCATCCGCGATGATTACACCCGCTTCTCCATTGAAAAGCTGGATGAAGCAGATGAACCGCTGGCTGGCGTGGAGTTCAGTCTGGTATCCTCCAATGGCGTTGCCATCATGAGCGCCCGGACAGACCGCAATGGTATCGCAACTTTTGAAAAGGTTCCCTTCGGCACCTACCGCCTTGTGGAAGCCAAGCCTCTGGCGGGATATCTCCCTGCCGAAATGGATGTGGAAGTGACGATTGACGGCACTTTCATCAACCCGGAGCATCCCATCGCCACCATCATCAATGTTCCCAATGAGATCGTCATCCGCAAGGTCGATCAGGACGGCAAGCCTCTGGCTGGCGCATCCTTTGGCCTGTTCGACGCCTTCGGTGAGCGTTTCGCTGTGGCTACTTCCGATGAGAATGGCATGGTGCGCTTCACCAAAGTTCCCTACGGCAGTTACACCATCCGCGAGCTTTCTGCCCCGGACGGCTATCTGACCAGCAGGAAGGAAATCACCGTTACCATCGACGCTGATTACCGCAGCAG
>JAFQCJ010000031.1 GCA_017416445.1 Oscillospiraceae bacterium
CATCACACCGAAGAGGTGTACCTCTGCGCCGGAACTGTCGGTGACCAGCGCCCACACAGGATTCTCAATGGCCACGATGGTGACAGTCATGGTAGTGTCCGCCTCCGAACCCTCGTTGTCAAGCCATTCTTGGATGGTTACGGAATCTTTCTCCGTACTCGGTGTTGCCGTTCCCGAACAGGCAGTCAGGGAAAAAGCGAAAACCATCAGCATCACAAACACAAATATTTTTTTCATCATTTTGCATTCCTCCGTTTTGTTGGTGTTGTGATAAAAGAATACACTTGAGGGTTCTCTCGACGCTGCAGCCACTTTCGGAGATTCCCGTGTTACAACAGGCAATGCTGCCTGCTGCTTGTCCTTTGTTTTGAAAAGTTTATTCAACAAGCTCATCTTAAACCCTCCTTGTCTTCGTCCGCCGCCACAAAATTTTCTTAACGCGAAATTATACTTACAAAAAGTTCCAAAATGCGCTATAATCAGCGGGATTATCTTAACAAAATCAGTATATCACCGCGAAAACTATATGTCAATTATCACATATACGAAATATAGAAGATATAAAGTTTCGTATATATTTCCTATACTTGTGCTGTTTGGAGGTGGTGCAAGTTGATCAGCTACGAGCCGCTGTTCAAGACGATGAAGAAAAAAGGGATCACATCCTACCGATTGGGAAAGATGGGGTTTCCTCTGTCCAACTATTACGCCATGAAGCGAGGCGACAATATCTCCACCCACACGCTCAATCAGCTGTGCAAGCTGTTAAGCTGCCGCGTGGAAGAGGTCATGGAGTACATTGATGAAGAATAAACCGCAGTAGGTGTTGCTACCCACTGCGGTTTTCTTTTACACTACATCTTGTGGTTGTTATCTTATAAAAAATGTGGTATAATCAACCATTACTGTGGAGGAGTGTCTCTATCAGTATTGATGAACCCCACTTCTTTTCGTGAGGGAGGCGAATCCTTTGAATAAAAAACTCATTCGCGGCTTCCGCACCAACATTGTGCTCTGCGGTTTTTGCTATGCCGTTTTTGTGGCGGCTACGGCCTCTGTAGCGCCAGTTCTGGCACTGATAGAGGGACTGGTCGCAACACTGGTGCTGTATATTGGCGCCCGGCGCAATGCCGCGGCACAGCGCAGTATTCGGCAGTATTTCGACCGTGTAGGCGGCAGTATGGACTCTGCCCGGCACAACAATATGCTCTATACCCCTCTGCCGATGCTGGTGTTCGACCTGAATACGCAGGAGATTCTCTGGGGCAATGAAAAATTTGTGGCCCTCAGTGAGCTGGAGGAAAAGCTGTATGAGACGGCGGTGACCGATGCGGTTCCCGGTTTCCGGCTCCATTGGCTGCTGGAGGACAAGCGCGAGTGCCCCGAATTGGTGGTGTGGAATCACCGTACATTCCGTGTTTTTGGCGCTCTGAGCCGAAACGAGGGCGGTCGCGGGGATCACAGCCTGCTGGCCACTACCTACTGGATGGATGTAACCGAGTCTGAGCAGATGCGCCATACCCTGGAGATGACCCGCCCCGTAGTGGCTATTTTGATGATCGACAACTACGATGATGTCATGGCTGCCTGTCCCGAGGCAAAGCGCTCGGCAGTAACGGCGGAGCTGGAGGGAAAACTCAACGACTGGTGCGCTGACTCCGGTGCGCTGCTGTTGGGGTACAACCGCGACAGATTCCTTTTTGCCATGGAGGAGAAGGACTTTCTGCTCTATGCCGAGGATAAGTTCTCGGTGCTGGATCAGATCCGCACAGTAGAGACCGGCGGTGTGGCCGCTACCCTCTCCATCGGTATCGGGCGGGAGGAGGAGAACTTTGCCGCCCTGTTTAAGAATGCCGAGCTGGCACTGGAGATGGCTCTGAGCCGCGGTGGCGATCAGGCTGTGGTGAAGAACAAGGCGAACTTCGAGTTCTATGGCGGCCGCGCCAAGGCAGCCGAGCGCCGCACCAAGGTCAAATCCCGCGTTATGGCCAGTGCCCTGCGGGAGCTGATACAGGAGGCGGACAATGTTTATGTCATGGGACACAAGTACGCGGACATGGATTCTCTCGGCGCGGCGGTAGGCATCTGCTGCATTGCCCGGAAACTGGGGAAGCGCGTGCAGATCGTCATGGACACAGAGAACAATGCCGTCCATCCTATTCTGCGCAAGCTGCAGCAGGCACCGGAGTATGCCAATGTGTTTATCAGTGGTGATGTGGCCTTTCTCCACGCCCAGGGCGGCACCCTGCTGGTTGTGGTGGATACCAACCGACCTGACAGCGTGGAGTCCGAGGCACTGCTGGAGAGCTGCAACCGGGTGGCGGTCATCGACCACCATCGCCGTGGCAGCCGTTACATTGACAAGATGACCTTCAATTATCACGAGCCCTATGCCAGTTCCACCTGTGAGCTGGTGACAGAGCTGATGCAGTATATTGTCGATCCCGCCGATGTACTGCGCTGCGAGTGTGAGGCGCTGCTGGCGGGCATCGTGCTGGATACGAAGAACTTTACCAATCGTACCGGCGGCCGCACCTTTGAGGCGGCAGGCTATCTGCGCCGACTGGGTGCCGACACGCAGGATGTGCAGCGTATGTTCCAGACGGACCTGCACGCTACGCTGGCTCGCCACAGCATTATCCGCAAGGCGGAGGTTGTCCGCGGCAATCTGGCGGTGGTCATTGACGAGGAGAGCCATGACCGTGTCACCGCTGCGAAAGCGGCCGATGAGTTGCTGACCATTCGGGGCATCGATGCCTCTTTCGTCATCTATAAGAACGGCGAGGGCGTGTATATGTCGGCGCGGTCTCTTGGCGAGGTGAATGTACAGGTGATTCTGGAGGCCCTGGGGGGAGGAGGAAACTCCACCACCGCCGGGGGACAGGTGGACGGCATTACCCCTGCAGAGGCCGGAGAGAAGCTCCGCGCCGCCATCGAGGCATATTTTGAAGACTAACACCATTCCATAGTAAAAAGGAGATACTAACCATGAAAGTGATTTTGACGCAGGATGTAAAGGGCAAGGGCAAGAAGGGCCAGATGATCGAGTGTGCCGAGGGCTATGCCCGTAACTTCCTCATTCCCAAGGGCCTGGCCGTGCTGGCCACTGCAGATGCAGTGAATACCATGAATCTGAAGGCGAAGGCAAAGGCAAAGGCCGATGCTGAGGCCAAGGCCGCCGCCGAGGCGATCTCCGAGAAACTCAAGGGCTGCCAGGTGAAGATCCCCGCCAAGGGCGGTGAGGGCGGCAAGCTCTTTGGTGCCATTACCGGTGCTGCCATCGCTGAGGGATTGAAGAAGCAGTTTGACATTGAGATCGACAGCAAAAAGCTGGTCATTGATGAGGCCATCAAGTCTTTCGGTTCCTTCCAGGTGAAGGCGAAACTGGGCTATGAGGTCAGCGGCCTGGTGAATGTGCTGGTCATTGAGGAGAAATAAAAACAACAACAAGGAAGTAAAGGGAGGGAAGCAAGATGGACGAGCTGCTGCTGCGGGGGATGCCCCATTCCGCTGAGGCGGAGCAGGCGGTGCTGGGCTCTATGCTCATTGACGCATCGTGCATCAAGGATGTGATGGATCAGCTCCAGCCGGAGGATTTCTACCTGCGGCAGAACCGTGAGATCTTTGAGACCATCTATCATATGTTTGTCTACTCCCGCCCTATCGACGGTGTTACCGTAGCCGGTGAGATGGAGAAAAACGGTATCTATACCGAGGCCACCCGCCCCTATCTGGTGCAGCTTATGGAGGTGACACCCACCTCCGCCAATGTGGGAGAATATGTCCGCCTTGTGCGGGAAAAAGCGCTGCTGCGCCAAGTGGCAACGGCGGCCTCCGACATTACGGCTATGGTTCAGTCCGGCGGCGGCGATGCCGCCGAGACGCTGGAGAGTGCTGAGCAGAAGGTGTATGCCATCCGCCGTGGCCGCTCCGGCCAGGGCATGACCCCCATCGCCACGGTGCTGACAGATGTCATCGCCCGCCTGGATGAGCTGGGTCGCGGCGGCTCTGTGCTGCCGGGCCTCACCACGGGCCTGAGCGATGTGGACAGAAAGATCAATGGCCTGGGCAAATCCGACCTGGTGCTGCTGGCCGCCCGCCCCGGTATGGGTAAGACCAGTATGGCGCTGAATGTAGCCCTTTCTGCGGCAAAGACTGCGGGAAAAACAGTGGCGATCTTTTCCCTGGAAATGTCCCGTGAGCAGCTGGTCACCCGTTTGATCGCTACGGAAGGACTGGTGGAAAATCAGCGCCTCATGACAGGCAATCTCCGGGAGAGCGACTGGCAGCGGATCGCCGAGGCGGCATCGAACCTGAGCCGTATGGACATCCGCATTGACGATAATCCTCTGTTGACGGTGGCGGATATGAACGCCAAATGCCGCCGCCTTGATAATCTCGGCCTCGTGGTCATCGACTATCTGCAGTTGATGACCTCCTCCGGCGGAAAGAGCTACAGTGGTGAGAACCGCCAGCAGGCGGTGTCCGACATCAGCCGTATGCTGAAGATCATGGCCAAGGAGCTGCAGGTGCCGGTGCTGTGCCTCAGCCAGCTGAGCCGTGCCAACGAAAAGCGTGAGGATAAGCGCCCCATGCTCTCTGATCTTCGCGAGTCCGGTGCCATCGAGCAGGACGCCGATGTGGTGCTCTTCCTTTACCGTGATGATTATTACAATGAGGACTCGGATAAGCACAATATTGCCGAGTGTATTGTGGCCAAAAACCGTCACGGTGAGACCGGCAAGGTCATGCTGCGCTGGATGCCGGAATATACGGCATTTGGTACGCTGGAGCAGCGATATGATGAAGAGGAATAAAAGATGAACCTGCTGCCTTTTATGAAGCAGTGGCAGATGCTGCCCCCTGCGGGCGGCATCGTGCTGTGTGCCGTTTCCGGCGGGCGGGATTCCCTGTGTCTGCTCCACTACCTCCACGCCGTGGCTCCTCTCGAGGGCTTTTCTGTGGCGGCGGCACACTTTAATCATCAGATGCGGCCCGAGGCCGACAGCGATGAGGAATTTGTCCGCCGCTTCTGCCGTGAGCGGGAGATTCCCTTTTTTACCGAAGCGTCGCCGGTGTACGAAATGGCACGGGTATGGAAGCTGTCGGTAGAGGAGACGGGACGGCGGCTGCGCTATGATTTTTTGCAGCGCACGGCTGCTGTTGTCGGTGCTGCAGTGATTGCCACGGCGCACCACGCCGATGACAATGCCGAAACGGTGCTGTTGAACCTTCTCCGCGGCAGCGGCAGTGAGGGATTGGGTGGCATTCCGCCTGTGCGCGGACCGTTTATCCGCCCTCTGCTGGAGACGAGCCGCAGGGAAGTCGAGGAATACTGTGCCCTCCACGGTATCGACTATGTGGAGGACTCCACCAATTTTGACACACATTATACCCGCGCCCGGCTGCGCCACCAGCTGTGGCCGCAGTTGGAAGGGATCAACCAGAATCTTACCCGGACTCTTTGTCGTACTGCGGGACTGCTGCGGGAGGAGAACGGCTATCTGAATGAGTTGGCAGCACAGTATCTGCCCCGGGAGGGCTGGTCTCTTTCGCTGGAATCACTGCGGAAGGCACCCGAAGTGCTGCGCCGCCGCATGATACGGCTGATGCTCCGCCGTCTGCCCACGGGCAAGCAGGATGTTTCTGCCGCCCACATCGCAGAGGCCTGCGCTCTGGCAGAGAAAGGGCGCGGTACGCTGATGCTGCCGGATGGTGTCTATGTCAGCGTCTATGACGGGGAGATGGCCTTCTCTGTGGAACGGCCTGTTCCCGGGGAACGGATGCTTTGTGAAGGAGAAAACCGGTGGGGCGAATTTGTTATTGAAGTGAATGGGCCCTGTGAGGGGCTGTCCGTCCGCTCGTGGCAAAGTACTGACCGCATGATAGTGAAAAATGGTTGCCGCAGCCTCAAACGGATATTTTCCGATGCCGGAATGCCCCCGGTCCTCCGTGAGCGAACACCGGTGCTGTGTCATCACGGTGCAGTGGTGGGCGTGTATCTAGGAGAGCCGACTTGTGTATTTCCGCTGACCATCGGCGATACAATTGTGAACATTACGATCAAAAGAAAATTTGTCGAGGAGGATACAGACAATGATTAAGAGCAATCTGGAACAGGATATTCTGAAGGTACTGGTAACGGAGGAGGAGTTGGCCAAGCGCGTCAATGAGCTGGGCGAGGAACTGTTTGACAAGTTTGCCGATAAGAACCCCATGTTCGTGGGCGTGCTGAAGGGCTGTTTCATCTTCATGGCCGATCTGGTGCGCGCCACCCAGATCAAGAGTGAGCTGGAGTTTATCGGTCTGTCCTCCTACAACAGCGGGACTGCCTCCTCCGGTGTGGTGGAGATTACCCGTGACCTGCAGAAGGACATTACCGGCCGCCACATCATCGTGGTGGAGGACATTCTCGATTCCGGCAATACCCTCAGCTTCCTTAAGAAACTGCTGGAGGCCAAGGGCGCTGCCTCTGTTACCATTGTGACGCTGCTGGATAAGCCCGCTCGTCGTGAAAAGGCCATCACAGCCGATTATGCCGGCTTCGTGGTACCCGATGAGTTCGTGGTGGGCTACGGCCTTGACTATGATCAGAAGTACCGCAATGTTCCCTACATCGGTGTACTCAAGCCCGAGGTCTACAGCAAATAATCAGTCCCCATGGGACGAGAAGACAGGAGCAACGATCCTATGAGTGAAAACAATATCCCCAAGCACATGGCAGAAAAACAGCCCTGGACGCTGCGCCGCCTCTGGAAAGAATGGGGCGATGTGGTGGTCATTTTGGCGGCGGTGTTCGTCATCTTTCGCTTTGTGATCCAGCTGGCGTGGGTCCCCAGCGGCTCTATGGAGACCACGATCCCCACCAAATGTGCCCTGCTGGGTTGGCGTTTGCCCTTCGTGGTGTCTGATGTGGTGCCGGAGCGGGGCGATATCATTACCTTTTGGAGCGATGAGCTGGGCAAGGTGTTGGTCAAGCGAGCCGTCGGCCTTCCCGGTGAAGAGGTGAGCTTCCGGGACGGCTATGTGTATATCGACGGCGAGAAGCTGGAGGAGAGCTACCTTCCCGCCCAGGGTATTACGGAGTGTGACCGGACATTTGTGGTGCCGGAGGGCAGTGTGTTCTTCCTGGGAGATAACCGCACCGGCTCTCTCGATGCCCGTTTCTGGCAGGAACCCTATGTAGAGATTTCCCAGCTGCAGGCGCGCCCCTTCCTGGCGATCAGCGTGGGTCGAGACCAGAGCTGGACCGGTGTGCGATTCCTTCCCAGAGGTGAATAAGCTATGACTACCCAGAGAAAATTCAACCCCCGCAGCATGATTCTGCTGGTGCTGCTGCTCTTGCTGCTGCTGAATGTGGTGCGCACGATGCGTACTACCGGCGGCATCACCTACGGTGAGCTGCGGGAGCTGTTTGTGCAGGAAAAGGTGGAGAAGTTCACCATTAATGAACATACCCTTACCGCCACGCTGCAGGATGAGACGATTGCCACTTGCTTCCTCTACAGTTTTGATCTGTTTTACGACGACCTGAACGACCTGGTGGTGGACCAGTACGACAGGGGAATCATTACCGAGTACAACTATTTCGCCGATCACTCCACCAACTGGGTACAGGTGCTGCTGCCCTATGTGCTGGCCGTTATGGCGTTCATCCTGCTGATGAACCTCATGGGTCGCATAGGTGGCGGCGGTGGCGTCAACGACAAGATGGCCCACTTTGGCGAAGCGCGCGTAGGCGCGGTGCCGGAAGGGAACAAAAAAGTTACTTTCCGGGATGTAGCCGGTGCCGATGAGGAGAAGGAAGAACTGCAGGAGATCGTGGAGTTCCTCCGCGATGGTGAAAAGTACACCGCTCTCGGCGCCCATATCCCCAAGGGCGTGCTGCTGGTAGGTCCTCCCGGAACCGGTAAAACCCTTCTTGCCCGTGCCGTGGCAGGAGAGGCGGATGTAAAGTTCCTCTCCATCTCCGGCTCCGACTTTGTGGAGATGTATGTAGGCGTAGGCGCCAGCCGCGTCCGCGACCTGTTCATTCAGGCAAAGAAAGAGGCTCCTGCTATCGTGTTTATCGACGAGATCGATGCTGTGGGCCGTCAGCGCGGATCCGGCCTCGGCGGCGGTCACGATGAGCGCGAACAGACACTGAACCAGCTCCTCGTGGAGATGGACGGCTTCAGTGCCAACGAGGGCGTGGTGGTTCTGGCTGCCACCAACCGTGTGGATATTCTCGATCCTGCGCTGCTGCGCCCCGGCCGCTTTGACCGTCAGGTGTATGTGGGTCTGCCCGACATTAAGGGGCGCGAAGAAATTTTGCGCATCCATGCCCGCAACAAACCGCTGGCCGAAGATGTGGATCTCTCTCAGGTTGCCAGAGGGACCCCCGGCTTCACCGGTGCTGATCTGGAGAACCTTCTCAATGAGGCCGCGCTGCTGACCGGCCGCCGTGACGAACAGTTTATCAACAAGTCCGCCATTGATGAGGCGGTCATCAAGGTCATTGCCGGACCCGAAAAGCGCAGCCGCGTTGTCCCGGAACTGGAGCGCAAGCTCACTGCCTATCATGAGGCCGGACACGCCATCGTGATGCGTGCCCTGCCCACGCACGATCCGGTCCATCAAGTGACCATTGTTCCCCGGGGCGGTGCCGGCGGTATGACCATCTCCCTGCCGGAGGAGGATCGTTCTTATCTCAGCCGTACCCATATGCTGGAGAATATCGTGTCCCTTCTGGGTGGCCGTGCAGCGGAAGCCCTTGTTCTGGGAGATATTTCCACCGGCGCCTCTAACGACATCCAACGGGCTACCACTATTGCCCGGAAGATGGTAGGCACCTACGGTATGTCTGAAAAGATGGGCAATGTGGCTTTTGACGCCGGCAGCGATGAGGTCTTTATCGGCAAGTCCATGGGCCATACCCGCCCCTATTCTGAGAAGACGGCTGCGGAAATGGATGAGGAGATCCGCTGCATCATTGACCGGTGCTATGACCGCGCCTGCTCCATCCTGGAGGAAAAGCGCCCTGCACTGGAGGCCGTGGCGCAGCATCTGCTGCAGCACGAGACCCTTTCCGGTGAGACCTTCGAGACCATCTGCCGTGAAAGCGAGGAGAGATAACAGAAAAAGAGGACGGATTCCGTCCTCTTTTTCGTGTTTTCGGGGGAGGAAAGAAAAACAGCAACCGCCGCACTTGTGCATTTTGACGAAAGCGATTGTCCCCCAAAGGGGCACAATTCGGTGAATATTTTGGCCACAGAACAGCAATTGTCTCTCTGTTGTGGACGCTGTTTTTTTCCAAGAGGGAAACGAGGAGGAAAAGGCACAGTGGTGCGATGAATTTTTAGAGGAAATTACCCCTTGTTTTTTGGCTGCTTTTCCGCTAAAATGTGCCTATTGTACCAGTGATACTATCACGATACACATATTTATAGGAGGAATTAATCATGAAAAAGTTTTTGGCTCTGATTCTGGCACTGGTCATGGTGCTGGGTCTGGTCGCCTGCGGCGAGAAGGCCCCCGCTGATGACGGCGCTGCTGACGGCGAGAAGGTCGTCAAGATCGGCGTGTTTGAGCCCCAGTCCGGCGATAACGGCGCCGGCGGCAAGCAGGAGATCCTGGGCATGCAGTATGCCAACGTGGAGACTCCCACTGTCGAGATCGGCGGC
>JAFQCJ010000032.1 GCA_017416445.1 Oscillospiraceae bacterium
GCTTTCGCCGTGCTTGACAGGAATCATATCCACTACGGCCTGGTCGGCCATAAATGTCACGGTGTAGATCTTATAGACGCTGAAGGAGGCCGCAATGACATTGCCTGCCTTATCCACCGCTTCGATGGTATGTCTTGCGTTATCTGCGGGAACCGTCAGCTGGCCGTTGGTCAACGCTACCGTCTGACCGTCCAGCTTGACGCTGTCCAGATGGGGATCGGTGACCGTCACGATCTGGTCGCCATAGTAAGTTTCGCCGTTCTTCACGCCGGAGATCACCGGTGCGGTATTCTTCAGTATCATGCCATCGGAGCTGATGTAGGCCACATTGAACGCATTGTCCCGCACCTTGACATAGACTACATACTTGCCATTGGGGGTGATGTCGAAGGGTGCGCTGTACGCCGTCCAGGCATCGCTGCCAAGGGCGCGGACACCATCTTCGGTCAGCGCGCTGTCGCTGACATGGTAGGCAACAGAGGCCACGCCGCTGCCTGCATCCTCAGCCGTGATGGTCACGGTCTGGGTCTGCTTGAAGAACAAGCCGAAGGTAATGGTGTTCAAGAAGCTCTTCCAGCTGTTGTGCGCCACGGAAATGGTAGTATCCGGTGCCGTAATATCCGCCACGCCGGAAACCTCCACCGTCTTGGGTGCGTGAACATTCTTGATGGTGTACACACCGTTCTCGGGAGTCAGCTCTGCGCCATTGACCGTGACCGCAAAGTTTTCCGTCACGGAGTAACCCTCGGCGAACTTCACCGTGAAGGTAAAGTCCTCATCGTAAGGTACAATCAAGGCATCTTCCGTTTCGACGGTGTAGCCTTCCCCGGTGGGGAGCGTCACCTTATTGCTTTGCCTGAGCTGGTTGCTGCCCAAAACCGCAGTGGCGCTCTGAGCACCGTACTCGGCACGCAGCAAACCGTGGGCTGCGCCGTCGCTGAACAGCCGCTTGCTGCCCAAGCCGGCACGGCTTCTGAACAGCTGCACATCTTCCACGCTGGCGCTGCCGCTCACCATGGAAACAGACCACTCGATTTGACGGCCGATCTGGCTGTCATCGGGAATTGCCACGGACCGGTCTCCCGTCACAAAGCGGATATCCAGCTCACCGACGGTGCCGGCGGGAATGGTCTTGTTGGTCACATCGTTTCCATCCAGGAAGATTCCCAAATACACGCCCTCAGCACCTGTGATGGCATTGTTCAGGCCGATTTCTCTGCGGGTGGTTTCGTTGCCCGCGGGATCCACACCGTAAACGGTGAGGGTCTGCCGCAGCTGTGTTTCATCCAGCTCCACAGGGATGTCAAAGCTGCCGCTCTTGTCCACCACGGTCTTTGCCGCCTGGACGCCTTCCAGCTCCACGATGATCTGTGCGCCGGGCTCGGAGCGGCCGGTCACGTTGACGGTCTCCTTAGCGTAGTCACCGTCGGTACCGCCGAAGGACTGACCGTTGACAGGTGCGCTGATCTGCAGCAGCGGACCGGAACTGTCCATGCGGAAGCGGTACTGCGTCCGGAAGCCGTCGCCGTTTTCATTCTCGCCCCACAATGTCAGCATATGCTCGCCCTCGGCCACATCCTCCGTCAGGGTGATGATGCCGTTGTTGGTCGCGCTCCAATCGCCGGACTGTGCGCCGCCATTCAAAGACCAGCCGCCGGAAACCGGCATATCCGAGGTGATTTGGAAGGAAACCTTGTTTTCTGTCACCACATCAATGGTGTTGGGGGTTCCATCGGCAGCCTCGGGATCAATCACTGCGGGAATCGTCTTGGCACCCTGCGCCTGCACGGTCACATTGGCCGCTGCCGGCTCTGTCATGGTCACTTCACCGGCACTCATGGTTTCGCCAGAGTAGACAGGAACACCGTTTTCGTCGTAGCTGTAAGCGGCGACGCCTACAGCGTAGGTCTTGCCGGCTTCCAGCGCATGGGTGGTTTCCACCGCAGAAGCCTGGCTGTTGTTTTCCGCCTCCTGGCGGGAGATGGGGTTACCTTCACCGTCCACATAGGAGGTAGTGGTGTATCTGCCACCTACAGTCAGCACTTCCGGCAGGACGCCATCGGTCGCTTCCACGATCATATCGCTGAAGTCTTCCACCGGCACCCACGCATTGCCGTTTTTCTCATAAATGGTAGCCAGATAGCCGTCCACGGAGCTGTCAGAAGACTGCACGCTCACATCGATGCTGTAGTCGCCGCCCAGCTTCACGGAGGAGACAGTGGGTGCTTCCGGCTGCAGGGGATTCACATGGGTGAAGATGTCGTCCGCATCTACCGACGCGCAGACGTTCTCTTCCTCGTTGCTGCCAATGACGCGGATACCGTAAGTATCGCTGGGCAGGTCGGTGGGTAGATCCAGCGCCTTCGCAGAGGGATTCTCTGCGTCAACGGTACCCAAAGGATACATCAGGCCTTCAGGATTCACGGCAAAAACATTCACTTCGCCGAAGGCTGCAAGATCGTAACCGGTCAGGGAGTCGATGGTCACCTGATTGCCGCTGACGGAGTAGGTAACGCTGTCCAGACCGGGCAGCTTTTCCAGCTCGTACAGACCCAGCACAGTCTCCACATCAGAGGTCAGGACCCACTTTTTGCTGTAGGCTTCGCTCTCGGTGAAGGAGATGGTGACGGTTGCCTCCTTGGTTTCTTCGTCGTAGACAAACAGCGCATTGGTGTTGGGCTGTTCATCAACAGGCTTGTCATTATCCACCCACTGCAGGCCGTACGTCACAGTGCCGTCTTCAGACGCCAGGGTTATGCCCTTTCTTGTCAGTCCGTTGCCCTTGGCAATCAGCTCTGCCTCCTTCTCGCTGTCAGCAGAGAAGGTGAAGCTCAGCAGCATATCCTTTCCGGTATCATAAGTACCCAGGTCGATCACATGGGTCATGCTGTCAACAGAACTGTTAATACTTGCATTTGAGGAGCCTCTGAGGGATCCGTACATGGCGGGACTGGATCTTGCCAGCATTCGGGCGTTGGTGCCCAGATCCATGTACAGCACTCTGCCGGTATCCGGGTCGGTGCCAACGGCCATGGTAGCCAGCGGATAGGTGGGTTCCGGGGAATCGTACTTACCGAAGGCAAAGTCCACATCACCGCCCCAGTAATAGGTGACACCCATATCCAGCTTCAGCACATGGAGTGCGCCCCACATTTTGTTGGAGTTGATGCCCAAGTCCACAGAACCTACGGTAATGCTGGGGATCAGGCCGATACGCGGCGTCTTGACCGACGCCCGGGCAAAGGCCTCTACGAACAGGTCATTACCCCGGACGTTTTCCTCCACCACGATATATCCGCCGCCGCTGATAATGTTCAGCACATTCACATACATGTTCGCCCGCAGGCTCAGCTTGGGATACCAGTAAGCGGAGAATCCCAGCTCATCGATGAGGTTGACGCGGGCAATGCTGATATCCTCCATGGAGACCTCAAAGCCCCGCAGGCTTGCCTTCATGGAAGCTTTCGCCTCCAGAACCTGGTAGATCCGGAACGCCGAAGTAAAGGCCAGCGCCATAGGCGGGATCTCCGACAGCACGAACATGGTGTCATAGATGTTGGATACGCCGCCACCCAGGCCCACGATCCAGAAGCAGCCGACACCATCGATATTGATGCCGGGGAAGCCGCCCTCCACATAGGCATAGAACTCGTCCACAGCCGGTGCGCCGGCGGGAGTCTCTTTCATCCGGAAGGATGCCTCCACCTGGATCATAATCAGATCCGCCGAGCCGGCAACGCCGAATTCCCAGACTCTGCCGTCGCGGTACATGGTGGCAGGCAGGACCTTCAGGTCCAATGTGCCCTCCACAGAGGGAAGTACGTTGAAGTACTCAGGCAAAGAGACTTCGATGGTCGTATTGAAGCCGGCAAAGCCGCCGCCGAACAGGATGTCGTTCACATACAGGTTCAGGGTGCCTCTTTGGGCATCCAGGAACTTCTGCTGGTCGTTGGCAAAGCGCTCCTGCACATCGCGCAGCTGATCGGCTGTATAATTTTTCTTGGCCAGGGCCAGCTGGGCCACTTCCATGGTGGAAGTTTCGCGCTCGCCCCAATTAAAGTTGGAGGGGAGCAGGAAATCGGGAGAAAGCTCAGCGCCGAAGGAGATGATTCGCAATTTGCGCGCATCCGCCGCATCACTGTCTTCCAGAGCCAGGAAGCCAAACTGGCAGTAGCGGAACTCGAAAAACATACCCGCAATGGTTTGCATGGCGCTTGCGGCACCGGGCCACAGCAGGGTAATGGCGTTGGTGTTGCCCACGGAGTTGTCGGTGCCGTCGCAGGCGTTGCCCTCGTAATCGTACTCGAGCATTGTGCTCAGTTCGCCGTTTGCGAAGGGGGTGATGGCGCAAACGCCGTCCCAAACGCTGGTTCTGGCATTGGTAGTGTAGACCTTGCCGTCAATATCGATATTGATGACCTGGTTTTCCTCTCCGGGATTCTCCACCGTCAGCGCCACCGTACCGCACTCAACGTCCAGACAGTTGCTGATGTTGATGGTGCTCAGGGGGTTGCCCTTCACGTCGGTCAGGGAGTTGGCGCGGACTTCCACCACCTCGCCGTTCTCCCGGCGAATACCGAAGTTGCCCCGGAACTCCAGGTAGACCTTGTTGTTCCGCTCTTTTTCGGTAAGAGAATTTTGATAGGATCTTTCATCCCGATACATACCGATCTTATAGGTCGGATTATCCTCGGTGAAGTCATCGTCTTTTTCCACAGTGACCACACCGTAGGTGGAGGAAACCTTGGTCAGATCGTCGGTGACCTGGAAGCGAAGCAGATCGGAAGTCGCGTCCTCCTTGCCTTCCTCCACCCAGTCAAAGATCACCTGATAGGTGCCCAGCTGCATTTGCTCGTCCACCACCAGGTTGATGGTGCCGTTGCTGGTATCCACAACGATATTGGTGCCGGGAACTACCACATCCGTGCCGTTGCCATCCACGGGATGCAGAACAGCCGAGTAGATGGTGGTATCCTGCAGCAGGCCGAAGTTCAGACCGGACAGGTAAATGTTTCGGGTTCCTTCATAGTAGATAAGGCTGGGGTCGATGCTGTTGAAGACGATGGTCTCACCCAGCTCACCGGGACAGAACAGATAGAATTCTCTGCTGCCCACCAGCCGTGCATCGGTCAGCTCGTCGCCCTCTGTGGTGTTGTAGCACAGCACCTTGAATTTGCGGTACTCACTGACCACCAGAGGTTTGACATTGAAGTAAGCATCAATGACCAGTTCTTCACCGGCCTTAAATTGGGTCACTACCTCCGTGAGGGGTTCGGCTTCTGCGCCCTTTTTGTCGGGGAAGTACAGGTAGTCCTCATAGGGGTAGACATCGTTCATGGTCTCCACCACGACGGTCACTTCATCATAAGTCTTGCCGGAGATATTTTCCAGCATCATCTTCAGCTGGATATCTCCGTCAGAGCCGTCGGTAACCTGGGAATAGTAGGCGTTGCTGTCGCCTTCCTTCAGTACCATTGCCGAGGGCATCACGGGGAAGTTAATCACTACGGTCTCCTCGTCATTCAAGGTGGCGTTGGAGTAGATGCCGTAGTAGGTGGAGAAGCTCTTGTCTGCGTCCCGACTCACCGCACCCAGGTCATAGTACAGAGCATAGGCGCTGTCGGCCGTCATGTACTCCTTGTTGTAGGGGTTGGTAAAGTCGATATCCCGGGGGACAAAATCGAAGACAGAGGATGCCAGATTGTTCCAGTGGCCGAAAGCCAGCTGGTAGGGCGCAACGGTGGTGCCGTCCACCACTGCGTCCACAGTGTAAGCGGTCAGGGTGGGAGAATTGGCATCGTCCACAGCAAACAGGGTTCCGCTGTAGTTGTCGCCCAGGTCCTCGCCGCTGTTGCTGATCACTGTGTCCTTGATCACATGGGTGTACTCGTTCAGCCGGTTGGGCACCTCGTAGGTGGCATAATCCTGGAAGCCCAGCGCCGTATCGTACATAACACGCATTTTCACATCGGTAATATCATCACCGGTGCTGGACACGGTATAGCCGATATTTACCATGCCGTGCAGGGACGCTGTTTCGTCCAGCAGGGTCAGGGTCTGGGTCACGGTCAGGTCCTTGACACCCCAGGTGGCAACGATGGAGTTGCCTTCCTGGGTCAGTTCCACACTTCTCGTGCTAAGGCCAAGGAAACCGTATGTCCGTCCGAAAATGTACTCTTCTGTTTTGCCGTTGGAACGGGTGACGCGGAAAGAGGTGTAGGATGTGTCGTAATCCGCGGCGGGATAAAGCAGATTTTTGTTGTTATCTGCCTTATCCAGCTTATCTCCTTCCACGGTGTCAATGAGGAAGCCGCCGTTCTTTCCGGAGACGCTGACCTTCAGATAACCGTCGGTCAACTCCAGTTTATCGGGTGTGTCATTTGCCGCCAGGACGGAAGTCGGAAGCATAGGCAGAAGCATTGCCAGGCACAAAACGGACGACAACAGTCTTTTCAAGATATTTTTCATAATGATTGTCCTCCTTACCTGTTTAGTCTTCCACATACACAATGATCCGGTAGGTATCCTGTGCCTGGGTAGTGATCACGACGGTGTAGTAACCGGCTTCGCTGAAGTCCGGCTCAAAGACTTGAGATACGTCGGTATAGGATGTGATGGTCTGGGCATTGACCTTCACCTGGGCCACCGTCTTGATACCGGTCTTCCACTGGATCTTGTAAGGTTCTCCGGATGCCTTCACACCCAGTTCCAGCTCGCCCTGGTTCACGACCACGGTGTTATCCCGCTCAATCACCTCGCCATTTACCGTCACCACCAGGTCGCTATCGCTGTAGAAGCGAATGTAGCCGGTGCAGGTGGCGGCATTGCCGGAATTGTCGGTGACGGTGTAGGTCACACCCACCTTGCCGCTGCTGAGGGGACGGACATAGGCAAATTCGTAGATCAGTTGATCGTTCGGTGTGGTCTCATCGGAGGTCAGCAGATTTGCCTTCAGCAGTGCCTCTACCTCTGCGTCGGTGCTGTCCAGATGGATTGCGATCAGACTCCTGCGGAGAATCACCGCAGGCGCGTTGCCGTCTTTCAGAGGAACGCTCTCCATCTGAACGATGGCAGCGTTTCCGTAATCATCCACTGCCCGGATGATGGGATACAGACCGGACAGGCTTTCGGTAATGGTCACCGCTGTCCACTGGTTTGCCACAGCGGCGGTTTCCGTAAGCGTGTGGTCCACCGTTACGGTAGCATCTCTGTTTGTCTTCACATAGAGGACATCACCCACATTGGGTATGTAGGTGGCAGGATCAATGATGCCGGCATCACTTGCGGTGGTGCTGACTGTCAGAGTCAGGCCCTCGGAAATGATACCCGCGACCGTTACGGTCTTGCTTACCTGGTTGCCGGCTCTGTCCACCAGGTTGAAGGTGTACTGGCCGTTTTCCTTTACGGTCTGGCTGGTAGTGAAGTAGGGGTATGCATCCTCCACCTCTGTCAGGTACTTGCCGTTGGATTGGAGCACAGCCTGCTCGCTGACCTTCAGCGTAATGACAGCGCTGCGATAGTTCTCGCTGTAGCTGACATTTGTACCGAAGACAGCAGGTGCCGACTTATCAATGGTCACAACCGCAGGCAGGTCCACGATGACCGTGTCTTCGCTGTTGGCAGCGTTGACACAGACCAGCTTAAGCGCCGTTTCGTTGTAGCTGTACTCCACCGTGGCCTGGGTACCCAGGAAGGATACGCTGGCATAGGCCGGCGTAACGGGATTCCCCTGTACATCGGTAAAGTAAGCCTCGCTGATGGCCTTATTAAAGGACATCTGAGCAGTGATATTCTGATTGGTCATCCGGATCCAGAGCAGACCCACATTCTGTTCGGTGGCATTGCTGTCATAGTTGGCAGACCACTTGGGATAGCCGGTCAGCAGGCTCAAGGGTGTCTTGTCGATCCGTTCGATCCGCAGAGTGATCTGACCGGTGATCTTCCGTCCTGCCAGCTCGTAGCTGTAGTAAATGGTCTGATTGCCGTTTTCCGTGAAGATCAGGTACGGCAGGCCGCAGAATCCGGACATCTGATCATCTTCCACCTTGGCATCGGGGTGGGGTGCAAAGGTGCCGGTGGTGATCTGCAGGTTTTCAACGCCGTACACATTGGGATCCAGCAGGTAGACACGCGCCTGGGCGCTATCCTTGCTGAGGACCTGCACATAGCCCGGCACGGGAGCTTCCTCACCCAGGTCTTCCACAGAAACAGGAATAGAGGTCGCGTTATCCTTCTCATCCACCACATGGATGATGAAAGAGCTGTTTTCACGGACCACAACGGAACGGCCGATCAGGCTGACGCCCTCCACGGTATCGCTCTTGCCACCGGAATATGCCGGAGCGGACAGATTGTCGTAGGCGGTAATAAACACCTTGGTACTGCTCTCGTCCAGGACATTCAGCTCCAGGCGGTAGCTGTCTGCCCAGCCGAAGCGGGAGATCAGCGCATCGGTGTTGTCGAACACGTTGCCGGCACCGTAGGCTTCGGTCCAGCTTGCGGTCCACTGGCTCATGGTCTCTTCTATCGGGGACAGGGCATCACGGACAGGGGCGGTGACATATGCCGCCGGGATCTGCTGGGTATCGGCGTTATAGGTGGCGTAACCGTTGATGGCCACAGCGGGTGCCCAGGTATCCGGGATCTGGGTATCCTCCCCGGAAGCGCTCGTATTCGGATGCCACAGCAGAGTCACGGGAAGGGTTGCGGTGATATCCTCACCTGCCACACCGGCAATGTTGGTATAGCCGCTGAAGGTATGGGAGGTAACGCCGCCGGGTTCAAAAGTAAATGTGGGGATATTGCCGGTTGTGGGATCGATAAGCGGGGTGCCGTTTTCATCCACAACAAAAGCCTCTACCGTGCCAAAGACCACATTGGCGTAGGTCTGGCCATCCAGCTTGTAGGTTTCCAGCACATCCTGCTCCAGATAGCTCCAGCGGATCACAGGTTTCACCGGCTCGTTGTAGATATTGTCCACAAAGATGCACAGGGACTCTCCGTCGCCATAGTGGATGCCAATACCTCTGTACTGGTACCAGGTGGTAGGATCGTCAGGATTCGTCATCTGGAACTGGTCGCTGTTGTTATACAGGGTATTCTTCAGCTCTTTGGTGCCGTTGCCCTCTACCTGGGTTCCCTCAGGAACCGCCATCTCGGCGTAATCCGGATCGTTGTAACTGGTGACCGTTTCCACCGTCAGATCGTAAGTCTCACTGGTGACTGTGACCACCACAGGACCCACAGTGGGTTCGGTGGTAGAAACAGAGATCTTGGGGTCACTGGGCAGGTTGATCGGCATTTCCTGAACGTGCCAGTTGCCGAATTTATCCATATACTCCAGGGTGTAGTTGCCGCCTGCCATGGTACGAACCACATGACGGTTGGTAAATTCGTCGCCGTCAGCGAGCTTCGTATAGGCATCGGCAGGACGAACACTGCTGTAGTATTCACCGTTAGCCAGCTGCTCATCGGTAGCATCGGAGAATCCGCTTTCAAAAACGGACTCACCCAGCTCCGTTCTGGACGGTATCATGACCGTCCGCAGGTTCCAGGCTTGGTATTGGGAAACCTTGAGGGTCTTTTCGTCGGTTACCTTGCCGTCCAGGTAGGCCCTGACGGTGATCTCATGGGCAAGACCTTGGCCCAGAGGCACGCTGGGATCATAGGGGAATGCAAACTCCACCGCGCCATAGCTTTCCACCGCGCTGATGCCCGCGGCATTGGGGCCGTCCACCACATCGGCATTATGATCGATGTAATCGATCATGTAGCCTTCGTCATTGTAAATGTACTCAACGCCGTCGGCAATGATGTACACCGGCTCGCCGTCATCGAGCTGTATCGAGTAGCCGTCCATGACCCGGCTGATGTCATCGTTCTCATGATATTGGTTGGTATAGGTATGGTTGATGATCAGCTTGTAACGGCCCTTCTCGTTTACATCGTAGTCGTAAGCGCTTTCAATTTCCAGAGATCCGATCTTGCCAAAGCCTTCAATGATGGCCGTGTCAAAGCGGGTATCTTCCGTGTCGCCCTCGTCACCGATGATGGGGAATACCGCCACACCGTTGCCGTAGGCATCCACCGCCAGGAAATAATCCTTGATATCGGGTTCAACGCCATTCTGCTCGGGCAAGCCTTCGTAGCCGTGGCTGCCCTGGGTCAGCACGATGTTGTTGGGATCGGTGACCTTATTCAGGGCGTATACATAGCGGTCCGCATAGTACTCCGAGGTCAGCTGGTAGAAATCCAGAGTGTCACTGACAGAGGTGAAATTTGTGATGCTGGCAGTAACATTTGTGGTGTGCAGCTGCTGGAAGGTGGTTCCGTCAGACAGCTCGATGGTATGTATTCTTCCGGCGCCGGGGGTAAATTCCACACTGACCGAGGGCGTTGCCGTCCGCAGAACCAGGTCGACATACATCACATCGGACATTTTGCCGTTGCTCAGTTTCAACTGGTAAGCAACACGGTTTCTGCCCTTAATCAGGCGGAAATCATTATGAGAGGTTGCCGGTTCCAGAGAAGACAGATCGTCCACAATAATCTGTCTGCCGCTGAATTCATCGTACCATTCCAGACGCTTGCTAATGGTCAGGTAGGCATAGTGATCCGCCTCGTTGGTATAGGTCAGCTCGAAGGGCAGCGCATCCAGGTCCACCGGCGCGTCGGCATTCCAGTAACGGATGCCTTCCAGCTTACCCAGCGCTTCACCCATATAGATATTGCCGGCCAGCTGCTGGGTATCGATCCAGATATCCATAGACAGGGAACCGCCGCCGTTGACAGGGATCAGCGCATAGGCATCCCGTCCGTTGGCATCCTTCACGATCTCAAAGTCACCGTAGCCGGGGTAAGGCGCTGCCACCGCCACATCAATGGATTGCAGGGGGCTGCCGTCCTCGTTGTGCTGGGTCAGTTCGATCGTATCCAGAGTGTAATCCACGGTGTCAGGGTCGCTTGCGTCATAGGCGCCATAGGATCCGTTGGCCAAAGACACTTTGTTGGTATATTCGTAAACACCGAATTCTGCGTTGGGCTCTACTGCATCCAGCAGCAGGCGGATGGGTGCCAGGAATTCTTGGCTGCCGCCGGCCTTCTGCGCCAGTATGATCTTCCATACATAAACGCCGGTCGTAAAGGGATTGCCCTGTGCATCGGTCTTCGGCACTACCATGCTCTGGTTGATACCGGCTGTCAGGGAGATCCGGGCAGAGGCTTCCGTCTCGGTGGCCGGGACAGTACCGTCAGCATTCACCTTCAGCATCACCGCATAGGAATTTGCCCAGTCCACATCCACGGTAGTCCAATCCGGGACCAGCGTGTTGGCGATGGTAAAGGGATACCGCGCCCCCGTAAAGGTGTCTGGCACAAAGTACACATAGTCCAGTTCGTTGTGCGTTCCGGGCTCGCGGACAGAAACGCCGTTGGCCATCTGCATATTGCCGAATGTCACGCTGTGCACATCGTTGCGCAGACAGGTACGGGTGGTGGAAATGGTCATGCTCTGGGCAGTCAGACTTGTTTCTGCGGGATCCGCGGCTCCGCTGGTGAGGGTCAGATCTTCAGCTGCAGCCCAGATGGTAAAGATAGCTTCACCATAAATATCCTGCAGGAACGCGGCGTCGCTGCTTATGTACTGATCGCCGTCTTTGACTTTCCAGATCAGATCGTTGGTGCCGAACAGAGAGATGGTCCCATCCGTGGCGATATTGCCGGTACCCACATGGAGTACGCCACTTGCATCCGTGTATTCCACACGGATATAGGCGTCCACCGTGCCGCCGTCTTCCGTGCTGATGGGGGCGGTGATGAGAATATCGTTGGTATTGCCGGGCAGATAGGGATCGCCGGAATTTTCAGCCTGAGGCACATACTTACTCAGGTCAGCGCTGAAGCTGATGGGTTCCAGGGTCGTCTTATTGCCATACTTATCGTAGACCTCAATGCGCAGGGTATCCATCACCTTACCGGTGTCGGTAACGGTCTTGGGGGGAATATCCAGTGTCACGGTCTTCTGGTTCCCGAAAACTTCTTGGGTCATGTTCTCTTCGGATGCCCACTGATAATCGATGCGGGCAATTCCGTTCAGGTCCGAAGCGGTAACCGTGGCCATAAATTCCGCGGTGTTGGTAGCGCCCAGCTGCACAGAGGTAGCTCCCTGGGCGTTGGCGGTAGGCGCCACATTATCCAGCTCCAGGCTCTTCAGTTCCCGGGTCTGATAGCTGGTGTTGTTCAAAATATCCCACAGGGTAAAATCCAAAACCGCGCCGCTGTCATCGGAGATCTCCAGGCCGTCGGCACTATCCA
>JAFQCJ010000033.1 GCA_017416445.1 Oscillospiraceae bacterium
GTCCCACCAACCGTGGGTGCGGGATGATAACGGCCCGCCGCCGTCCGTACTTACTTGCTCTGGTTTCAGCCGGATGCTCCGGGGTGATGCTCCTATGCCGCCCGCCACCGTTTTACACCAACCAACGGCTCTCTTTGGGTCGAGGCAGGACACCGAGACTGTCCCCTTCATCGCTTTTTGCATATACATTCGGTATGATACCCCGTTTTTTATCGTTTGTCAACAGGGAAAATGCCGCAAAAGAGGGTGTTTTTCCTTAGAATACACCCAAGAGGGACAAAATGCCGCCTGCGCCGATGACCGTGTAGAGAACGCCGAAGATGGTCAGCAGCAGCGTAATCATGGCATAGCCAGAGCCACTCTTTTTCTTATGATAGTGCTTGCGGACATAGAAGAGGGTCAAGCAGGCGATACCCAGCACCAAAGAACCGATGTTGGTGAGCCACAAGCTGTCGGGCCAAACAGCCATACGGAGGATCAGCGTCACGATCACCGCACCAAAAAGCACGCCCAAGGTGATCTTGGCACCCAGCGGCAGCTGTACCTTCTCGCGGTTGGCGGCCTTCTGAGAGAGCTTATTGGCAACATAAGCGCCGGTGCCGGTGGCGTTATAGCCGCCGTAGTTGCTGTTCTTTTTCTTGGAATGGTTGTTCTTATTGGGGTTGCCCTTGGCCTTGCGAATCTGCTCTTCCTGATTGGCGTATTGATTCGTCATGCCGTAAATCTTATTCTTAGCCATTGCTCGGTTTCTCCTCAATTTCAAATTTTCCGCATTGCCAGCCACAGCATGGCGTTCACGCTCTGCTCACGGATCTTCTCCCGATCACCGGAGAGCTGCAATTTTTCACTGACGGTCTCCCGCTCCGAGGAAAAGGCGATAAATACTGTGCCCACCACATTGCCCATCTCATCGCTGGTAGGGCCTGCCACACCGGTGACGGACACCGCCACATCGGCGCCGGTGGCTTTCCGCACACCCTCGGCCATCTCACGGGCTGTCTCACCGGAAACTGCACCGAATTGGGCAAGGGTCTCTTCCTTCACACCTAAAAGGCGCATTTTCACATCGTTGGTATAACTCACCACGCCGCCGCAGAACACCTGCGATGCCCCTGCCACATCTGTCAGACGCTTGGCGCAGAGGCCGCCGGTGCAGCTCTCGGCGGTGGCCAACATCAAACCGCGTTCACGCAGTTTCTCAATCACTCTTTTTTCCATGACTCTCCTTACAGGGGCTTGATCTTCACCATCTCACGGCGGGCAAGTGCCTGCTGGCACAGGCCCTCCACATCCAGCACCGACTCGATTTCACGGACTTCCTCCACCTCGGGGCGGGTCTTGGGATGGCGGGGGGTAAAGACTGTGCAGCAATCCTCATAGGGCAGGATGGAAGTATCGAAGGTACCCACATAGCGGGAGATCTTCACGATCTCCTCCTTGTCCATACCGATGAGGGGCCGCAGCACCGGCATGGTGATGGCATCGTCGCTGACCGCCAACGCCTGCAGCGTCTGGCTGGCCACCTGTCCGAGGCTCTCTCCGGTCACCACGGCACGACACGCCAGCTCACGAGCCAGCTTGTCGGCAATGCGCATCATAAAACGGCGCATGATGAGGGTGAAATACTCCTCATCGCAGTCGCGGCGAATGGCCTCCTGAATCTCGGTGAAAGGCACAATATGGACGGTAAGGCGACCGCACCAAGGGGTCAGCTCACGGGCCAGCTGCAGCACCTTCTCCCGGGCCAGCTCGGAGGTATAGGGCGGGGAGGCAAAGTGGAGCATCTCCAGCTGCACACCGCGCTTGGCGATCATAAAGGAGCTGACAGGGGAGTCGATACCGCCGGAGAGGAGGCTGACGGCATGACCGCCCATGCCGATGGGCAAACCGCCGGCAGCAGGCTCAGCAGGGCCGTGGACATAGGCCGCATCCTCCCGCACCTCCACATACACCGTCAGTTCGGGGGTGTGGACATCCACCTTCACATGGGGGAACGCCTCATGGAGATAGCCGCCCACCCACTGACTCAACTGGATAGAACCCATGGGGAAGGACTTATCAGCACGCTTGGACTCCACCTTGAAGCTCTTGGTGTGGCGCATGGTCTCACCCAGATACTCCTTGGCCGTCTCCAGGATGGCCTCCTTCGTTTTTTCGCAGGGGACAGCGCGGGCCACGGCAATAATGCCGAAGACCTGCTTGCAGGCGGCATAAGCGCTCTCAAAATCCACCTCACCCACAGGCTCGACATAGATGGTGGACTGGCGGGAATAGATTTTAAACTTGCCGAACTTCGCCGTACGGCGGCGGAGATTGGACATCAGTTTCATCTCAAAACTGCGACGGTTGAGGCCCTTGAGGACGACCTCACCCAGTTTGCAAAGAATGATCTCGTGCATGGTGTTCTCCTACTTACATTATTTCAGCAGCGCGTTGCTGCGGTATTGGATGGCCTCTGCCAGATGGTGGGCAGCAATGGTCTCCGCTCCTTCCAGATCGGCAATGGTGCGGGCAAGCCGCAGAATGCGGTCATGGCTGCGGCCTGTGAGGCCGAGGCGTTCAAAAGCACCCTTCATCAGTGCCTCACCCGCCTCATCCAGCGCACAGTAACGGGCGATCATTGACGGCCGCATATAGGCGTTGCAGGACACATCGGTGCCGGCAAAGCGCTGTTTTTGGATCTCCCGGGCAGCGTTGCAACGCTGCCGGATCACCTCAGAGGATTCCGGCTGCTCTTTGCGCCGCATGGCCTCGTATTCCACCGAGGGCACCTCTACATGCATATCAATGCGGTCCAGCAGCGGGCCGGAGATACGGCGCATATAATTCTCCACCTGCTGCGGCGAGCAGCGGCAGCGGCCGGTGGGATGTCCGTACCAGCCGCAACGACAGGGATTCATGGCACAAACGAGCATGAAGCGGCTGGGCAGTGTCAGGGAACCAGTGGCACGGGTGATGGTCACCACGCCGTCCTCCAGCGGCTGACGCAGTGTCTCCAGCGCCGTCTTATCAAACTCCGGCAATTCATCAAGAAACAGGATGCCGTTATGGGCCAGAGAGATCTCGCCGGGACGGGGCACACTGCCGCCGCCGCTCAAAGAAACCGGGGAAGCGGTGTGATGAGGGCTGCGGAAGGGGCGGTGATCCACCAGCGGGTGACGCGGGTCGGTCATGCCCGCCACGGAATAGATTTCCGTCGTCTCCAATGACTCTGCAGCCGTCATGTCCGGCAGAATGGAGGGAAGGCGGCGCGCCAGCATGGACTTGCCGCTGCCGGGAGAGCCCACCAGCAGAAGATTGTGTCCACCTGCGGCAGCGATCTCCAGCGCGCGCTTGACATTCTCCTGTCCCATTACCTCGGAGAAGTCGGGCAAAGGGCGATCCTCGGCAGGCGGTTCCCATTTGGGGGTGGGCTGCAAAGGTGCTTCACCCCGGAGATGGGCCACCAGCGTTCGGACATCGGACACCCCGTAAACGGTAAGGCCGTCCGCCAGCGTCGCCTCGGAGGCGTTGGCTTCCGGGACATACAGCTCCCGGATACCGTTTCGGGCGGCAAACATAGCCATGGGCAGCACCCCTACCACAGGGCGCAGCTCACCTGTAAGGCTCAATTCACCCAAAAAGGCGGCGTTTTCCGGCAGCTTCCGCAGCTGTTCACCCGCTGCCAAAAGCCCAAGGAAAATCGGCAGGTCATAGACTGTGCCCTCCTTGCGGACACGGGCAGGAGCAAGGTTGACGGTAATATGGCTGACGGGGAACTGCGCCCCGCAGTTCTTGATAGCGGCACGGACACGCTCACGGGACTCTTTCACCGCTGCATCAGGCAGGCCTACCACATCAAAGGCGGGAAGGCCACCGGAGATCATGCACTCCACCGACACCTCATAGCCGCTGATGCCGCTCAGGCCTAAAGACCGAACCGTCGTCACCATTTGCGCTCACCTCATTTTTCCTGTAATCTTATCCCATGCATTGTATCACAATTCCCTCCGTTCGCATAGTGTTTTTTGAGAAATTCTTCACCGCACCTTCTCCAATGAAAAGTGCAAATATTTTTTCTCCTTAGGAAAATTAGGAAAATTCAGCGTTTACAGCCCTCCTTCTTTGTGCTATGATTACCGTGAATAAGTTCGTCCCTGCAAATTTATACAAAGGACGATGTATTAAAGGAGGTTTCCCCATGGCACGAATCATGAAATCCATGGATGGTAACAACGCCGCGGCGCATGTCAGCTATGCGTTTTCCGAGGTGGCAGCCATCTACCCCATCACTCCTTCTTCTCCCATGGCCGACTTTGTTGACCAGTGGAGCGCCAACGGTTTGAAGAACATTTTTGGCACTCAGGTGAAGGTGGTGGAGATGCAGTCCGAGGCCGGCGCAGCCGGTGCGGTTCACGGTTCTCTGGGCGCCGGTGCCCTGACCACCACCTATACCGCGTCTCAGGGTCTGCTGCTGATGATCCCCAATATGTACAAGATCGCCGCAGAGCAGCTTCCCTGCGTGTTCCATGTGTCCGCCCGCACCGTGTCCACCCACGCCCTGAACATCTTCGGTGACCACTCCGATGTCATGGCCTGCCGCCAGACCGGCTTTGCCATGCTGTGCGAGGGCAATGTGCAGGAGGTCATGGACCTGTCCCCCGTGGCTCATCTGGCTGCTCTGGAGGGCAAGGTTCCCTTCATCAACTTCTTCGACGGTTTCCGCACCAGCCATGAGATCCAGAAGATCGCCGTTTGGGACTTCGAGGATCTGAAGGATATGTGCGATATGGACGCTGTGGCCGCTTTCCGCGCCCACGCCCTGAATCCTGAGCATCCCCATATGCGCGGTTCCCACGAGAACGGCGACATCTTCTTCCAGCACCGTGAGGCCTGCAACAGCTATTACGATGCTCTGCCCGCCGTGGTGGAGAAGTGCATGGCTAAGGTCAACGCCAAGCTGGGCACCAACTATCAGCTTTTCAATTACTATGGTGCCGCTGATGCTGACCGCGTCATCGTGGCTATGGGCTCTATCTGCGATGTGGCCGAGGAAGTCATCGACTACCTCAACGCCCACGGCGAGAAGGTGGGTCTGGTGAAGGTGCGTCTGTATCGTCCCTTCGCTCCCGAGAAGCTGCTGGAGGCCATTCCCGCCACCGCCAAGAAGATCGCTGTTCTGGACCGCACCAAGGAGCCCGGCTCTCAGGGTGAGCCTCTGTATCAGGATGTGGTCACCGCTCTGGCCAACGCCGGCAAGACTGATGTTGCTGTTATCGGCGGCCGTTACGGTCTGGGCAGCAAGGATACGCCTCCTTCCTCTGTGTTCGCTGTGTACGACGAGCTGAAGAAGGCAGAGATGAAGCGCCAGTTCACCATCGGTATCGTGGACGATGTCACCAACCTGTCCCTCCCCGAGGATGCCAACTGCCCCAACACCGCCGCTCCCGGCACCATCGAGTGCAAGTTCTGGGGTCTCGGCGGCGACGGTACCGTGGGTGCCAACAAGAACTCCATCAAGATCATCGGCGACCATACCGATAAGTTCATCCAGGCCTACTTCCAGTATGACTCCAAGAAGACCGGCGGCGTGACCATCAGCCACCTGCGCTTCGGTGATTCCCCCATCCGTTCCCCCTACTATGTCAACAAGGCTGACTTCGTGGCCTGCCACAATCCCAGCTATGTGACCAAGGGCTTCAAGATGGTGCAGGATGTCAAGCCCGGCGGCGTGTATATGATCAACTGCCAGTGGGACTTCGACGAGCTGAATAAGCAGATGGACGCTGCCTCCAAGCAGTACATTGCCAAGAACAACATCCAGCTCTACACCATCAACGCCATTGATCTGGCCATCGAGATCGGTATGGGCAAGCGCAACAACACCATCCTGCAGTCCGCCTTCTTCACTCTGGCCAAGGTCATGCCTCAGGAAGAGGCCATCGGATACATGAAGGAAGCTGCCAAGAAGTCCTACCTGAAGAAGGGTCAGGACATCGTGGATATGAACTACAAGGCCATTGATCTGGGCGCTTCCGCCTTCAAGAAGATCGATGTTCCCGCTGACTGGGCCAACGCCGTGGATACCACCGTTGCCGCCGAGAAGGCCGGTAAGGCAGATCTCGTGAAGATGGTCTCCAACATCCTCGATCCCGTGGGCAAGATGGACGGCGACAGCCTGCCTGTCAGCGTGTTCATGGGCCATGCCGACGGTCAGTTCGAGCTGGGCGCCTCCGCTTATGAAAAGCGCGGCGTTGCCGTCTCCGTCCCCACCTGGGATGCTACCAAGTGCATCCAGTGCAACCAGTGCTCCTATGTCTGCCCCCACGCCACCATCCGTCCCTTCGCTATGACCGAGGCTGAGGTCGCTGCCGCTCCCGCCGAGGCCAAGATCGTGGATGTGAAGGCCGGCAAGGGCAAGGGCGTTTATAAGTTTACCATCGCCGTGTCTCCTCTGGACTGCATGGGCTGCGCCGTCTGCGTGGGTGCCTGCCCCGTTGATGCTCTGACCATGGTGGCACAGGCCGACGAGCTGCCCCAGCAGAAGGTCTTTGACTACTGCGTGGCAGAGGTTGCCGAGAAGAAGGACATGCAGGACAACACCGTCAAGGGCAGCCAGTTCCGCAAGCCCATGCTGGAGTTCTCCGGCTCCTGCGCCGGCTGCGCCGAGACCAGCTATGCCCGTCTCGTCACCCAGCTGTTCGGTGATCGTATGTATATCTCCAACGCTACGGGTTGCTCCTCCATCTGGGGCGGTCCCGCCGCTACCTCTCCCTACTGCACCAACGCCGAGGGCCATGGTCCTGCATGGTGCAACAGCCTCTTCGAGGATAACGCCGAGCACGGTCTGGGTATGTATGTCGGTCAGGATAAGATCCGCGACGACCTCATCGCCCTGCTGAACGAGTGGGTCAAGGACGACCGCGCTCCCAAGGCTGAGATCGAGGCATTCATGGCTACCAAGGACAGCAGCACCGACAACGCCGAGCCCGCCAAGGCTCTGGTGGCCGCCGCTGAGAAGGCCGCTGCCAATGGCTGCCCCTTCGCTGTGGAGCTGCTGACCAAGAAGGAGTATCTGGCCAAGAAGTCCATGTGGATCTTCGGCGGTGACGGCTGGGCCTACGACATCGGCTACGGCGGCCTCGATCATGTGCTGGCCTCCAAGCAGGATGTGAATGTGTTCGTGTTCGACACCGAGGTGTACTCCAACACCGGCGGACAGGCCTCCAAGGCTTCTAACATCGGTCAGGTGGCACAGTTCGCCGCTGCCGGTAAGGAAGTGAAGAAGAAGAGCCTCGCCGAGATCGCCATGCAGTACGGCTATGTGTATGTGGCACAGGTGGCTATGGGTGCCAACCCCGCTCAGACCATCAAGGCCATCACCGAGGCTGAGGCCTATCCCGGCCCCTCCCTGATCATCGGCTACTCTCCCTGCGAGATGCACTCCATCAAGGGCGGCATGATGAACTGCCAGAAGGAGATGAAGAAGGCTGTGGAGTGCGGTTATTGGAACCTGTTCCGCTATAACCCCACTGCCGATCAGAAGTTCACCCTCGACTCCAAGGCCCCCGTTGGCGGCTATCAGGAGTTCCTGCTGAACGAGGCACGCTACAGCCGCCTCACCCGCGAGTTCCCCGAGCGCGCAGGCGAGCTGTTCGAGCGCAACGAGGCCGAGGCCAAGGAGCGTTACGAGCACCTGCTGAAGCTGGTGGAGCTGTACAACAAGTAAATTCCACAA
>JAFQCJ010000001.1 GCA_017416445.1 Oscillospiraceae bacterium
GTACCCAGGCCCTTCTTGGAATAAGGCTTGTCGGGGAAAATCTTGATCCAGACCTTACCGCCACGCTTGGTGTAACGGGTCATAGCAATACGAGCTGCCTCGATCTGGTTACCTGTGATCCAGCCAGGCTCCAGAGCCTGGATACCGAACTCACCGTAGGCAACCTTGTTGCCGCGGGAGGCGGTACCGGTCATACGACCACGCTGTACCTTACGGTGTTTTGCTCTTTTAGGCATCAGCATTAGCGGTTACCTCCTTCTCTACGGTAGTTGGGACGATCGCCCTGGCGACGGTCACCGCCCTGACGGCGGTCACCATTGCGGCGATCACGACGCTCACGGCGCTCACGGGGAGCGGGCTCGGGAGCGGAGTTGCGCAGGGTAGAATCCAGAACCTCGCCCTTGTAGATCCAAACCTTAACACCGATGCGGCCGTAAGTGGTGGCAGCCTCAGCGAAGCCGTACTCAATATCAGCACGGATGGTCTGCAGGGGGATGGTACCTTCGTGGTAGGACTCGCTACGAGCGATTTCAGCGCCGCCCAGACGACCACCGCAGGTAACCTTGATGCCCTTGGCACCCAGGCGGGTAGCCTGCTGCATAGCCTTCTTCATAGCGCGACGGAAGGAAATACGCTTCTCCAGCTGCTGAGCGATGTTCTCAGCTACCAGCTGTGCGTTCAGGTCGGGGGAGCGGATCTCAACGATGTTCAGATTCACAGCCTTGCCCAGGCGAGCCTCAACGTCCTTACGCAGGTTCTCAATTTCAGCACCGGCCTTGCCGATCACAACGCCGGGACGAGAGCAGTTGATGTTGATTTTTACCTTACCATTGCTGCGCTCGATTTCGATTTTAGCTACGCCAGCGGCGTACAGCTTTTCTTTCAGATACTTACGGATGTTGTAATCCTCGACGATCAGGTCGCCCACCTTGTCCTCACGGGCATACCAGCGGGAGTCCCAGTCTTTGATTACGCCAACACGCAGTCCATGGGGATTAACTTTCTGACCCATAGCTACCTCCTGTTAAGCCTTCTCGCTCACACCGAGAGTGATGTGAGTGGTTCTCTTATTGATACGGACGAAACCACGACGGGATGCGATACGGCCACGCTTCAGAATGGGGCCGGGATCAGCCTTCACGGTGGAAACGTACAGGTTGTCCGCATTCATCTGATGATTGTGCTCAGCGTTAGCCACAGCACTCTTCAGCAGCTTTGCCATAGGCTCGCAAGCGGCCTTGGAAGTCTGGCTCAGGTATGCAGCGGCGGTCTTCACGTCCTTGCCCCGGATCATGTCGCAAACCAGCTTCACCTTACGGGGAGACATACGGACGTACTTTACATGTGCTAATGCTTCCATTTCAGTACCTCCTTACTTGGAATTGGCGGTCTTGCTGCCGGAGTGACCGCGGAAGGTGCGGGTGGGAACAAACTCACCCAGCTTGTGGCCGACCATATCCTCGG
This sequence comes from Oscillospiraceae bacterium, assembly GCA_017416445.1. Taxonomy (GTDB): domain Bacteria; phylum Bacillota; class Clostridia; order Oscillospirales; family Oscillospiraceae; genus Vescimonas. Next base: position 1,465 of record JAFQCJ010000001.1, read on the forward strand.
TGATATAGACGGGAACGTGCTTCCGGCCGTCGTGGACAGCGATGGTGTGACCGACAAAGGAGGGGAAAATGGTGGAAGCTCTGGACCAGGTCTTCAGAACTTTCTTTTCACCGGCCTTGTTCAGCTCCTCTACGCGCTTATACAGCTCAGGAGCAACGAAAGGGCCCTTTTTGATACTTCTAGACATATCATTTCCTCCTTACTTGCTGTTTCTGCGCTTGACGATGAACTTGTCAGTGCGGTTCTTCGTCTTGCGGGTCTTGTAACCCAGAGCGGGCTTGCCCCAAGGAGTAACAGGGCCGCTGCGGCCGATGGGGCTGCGGCCCTCACCACCACCGTGGGGGTGATCGCAGGGGTTCATAACAGAGCCGCGGACGGTGGGACGGATACCCATGTGGCGGGTACGGCCGGCCTTACCAATGTGAACATTCTCGTGATCCAGGTTGCCCACCGGACCGAAGCAGGCAGTGCAGTTGGTGCGAACGTAGCGCACTTCGCCGGAAGGCA
>JAFQCJ010000034.1 GCA_017416445.1 Oscillospiraceae bacterium
AGCAAAATACCGCCGCAGCAGCCAAAAGGCGGGGATAATACACAGGGTGTAAGTGATCTCGCTTATCAGCAGAGAATCCGTCAACACCAGCATTGTCAGGCGTACCCAATGGGGCAGCTGGCAGCACAGATAGGCGGTGCAGACGCTGACGAGGGACACCCCAAAAGGCTTTTTCAGCACAAAGGTCAACACCAGTGTCAACGGCAGGTGGACGATCAAGGGATAGAACCGCTCTGCCATCACCACGCCCCACAGGGAATAACACAGTCCCTGTACAAACAGGAACAAAAGCCCTAAAAAATATAGCAGCCACGGACGCCGTCCGTGCCCATATCCACCCGCCACATGGACGCTGAGAAAGAGGCCGAACAGCAGCACCAGCCCATAATTCAGCAGTTCGAATAAGGTCAGCAGATCCATCGTTTCATGCCTCCCCTCCTGCAAACAGCACCGTCATATACTGCTCCTGCACCTCTTTATAGAGGGCGCGGGACACGGGAAAAGTCTTGCCCAAGAAGGTGCGGATGGTGGCGGCGGACAGCTCTGCCACCTGCAGGAGATTGACGATATAGGAGCGGTGACAGCGGACGAACTCCTGCCGCAGCAGCAGCCGAGGCTCCACTTCCTCACGATGATCATCACAGATCGCGATATACATGGTGCGCCTCCTTTCTTCTCTTCTTTTCCTATTTTAGCATATCTCCCTTCTTTATGGCAAGGCGTCAAAGAGGGCATTCCTGCCCATTCACGCCGTAAAATCGACTGTTCGTGCCGTTCCGTCCCCTTTTTTCTCTTTTATATGATAGTGTATTTTCAAACAGCAGGAAAGGGGACTTCATCATGGGGCAGGCCATCAAGGCGCTTGTGGTTTCCGCGCAGTTTTCACCATAAAAAAAGAGAGCCCAAAGGGGCTCTTTTTTATGGGAAAGGATCATGATGCTGCCGGAAAGCGAAGATCTGTCTGAAAACCCCCCTGTCCCATGAAGATAATGTCCCCGCCGATGAGCTGGTCACCGCAGAGATAGAGATTGGCCTGCACACCATCGGCAATATGGGGATAGTTGGTGACAACATAGGTAATGCGACGCACCGTGGCACCGGCGAAATCGGAGAAGGGAAGGCCTTGCTTCTCCTGCATCCTGCCGTAAGCCGTCCACTCCTCATCCCAACTCTCCGGCAGCTGCAGATCCAGTGTCTCGATAGGGTCAGGTTCCACCTGCCAGCCCAGAGAGGTGAGAAATTCCACCTGCTCCGGGGCTGTGGGGAGGGTGATGGCCTCGTCCCCCTTGTCCCTGCTGAAGCAGCCCACCAGCACAGGTACTGTCAGCACCATCAACACCGCCAGTACCCCCATCCAACGCAGTCGCCGTCGTGTGATATGATAGATTTTCATCTTCCTCAACTCCTTTGGTAATTTGTATTCCAAAGGGGCAGGGGATATGCTATACTATATAAAAACAGGGAGGAGCGGGTTATGGAACGACTGGACAAAATTATTTCTGCCTGTGGCGCGGCCTCGCGCCGTGAAGTAAAAACGCTGGTGAAGCAGGGACGCGTCCGTGTGGATGGCGTCCTGGCAGCCGCTGCCGATATGAAAGTGGAGGAAAACACTGCTGTCATCACCCTGGATGGGGTGGCACTGCAATACAGCAAGTTCTGCTATGTACTGCTCCATAAGCCTGCCGGCGTCCTGTCCGCCACGGAGGATCGGCATCAGAAAACAGTGCTGGACCTGCTGCCGGAGGTATACCGTAAGCGTGGTCTTGCGCCGGTGGGGCGTCTGGATAAGGATACGGAGGGGTTGCTGCTCCTCACCGATGACGGGGAGCTGACCCACCGGCTCCTGTCCCCCAAATATCATGTGGATAAGGTCTATTATGCCCGGGTGGAGGGGACTCCCGATGAAGCTGACCGGGCCGCTTTTGCTGCCGGCATCCCCCTCAGTGACTTTACCTGCCTTCCTGCGGAACTGACCCTGCTGGGCCGGGGCGAATGTCTCGTAACGGTGCGGGAGGGAAAGTTTCATCAGGTCAAACGGATGCTGGGTGAGCGCGGCAAGCCTGTTACCTATCTCAAGCGTCTGTCCATGGGACCACTGCATCTGGAGGAGAGTTTGTCTACGGGGCAATGGCGGTTGTTGGAAAAACAAGAGGTTTTGGCATTGCAGAAAGCCTGTGGATTGGCCTGTATGACAAAGGAGTAAAAGAATTCAATCGTTTTTTGTGGAAAATATAAAAAAATGCTTGCAAATCCGTGATTATGACGATATAATAGAGGACGGTATTAAACAGATTGCACAAGACAAATTGCACAAAAGAACATGGGCAAGTTTTGTGGGATGGGGAGGAACTCGTCATGTCCGGTAGAATTTTTCAGAATGTGGTGCTGCAGTTTAAGGATACCACCGATCGCACCATCGGCGTTATTGACTCCGAGGGTACTGTGGTGGCCTGCAGTGAGCTGACCGGTATCGGCAAAAAATGGGATAAGTATCTGAGCGATATTGTGGCCGCCGAGGGTGAGTGCGTGGCACTGGAGGGAAAGACTTTTAAGGCCCTGCCCTCCTGGGGCAGTCACTTTGACTATGCCGTGTTTGCCAACGGGGATGATACGGTAGGTCATACCGTGTGCTCCATGGCTGCCGTGGCTCTGAACTCTGCCAAGAGCTACTATGAAGAGAAGCATGACAAGGGCTCCTTCATCAAGAACATCATCTCTGACAATATCCTGGTCTCCGACATCTATATGCGCGCCAAGGAGCTCCATGTGGCTGCCGAAGTAAACCGCGGCGTGTTCGTGATCCGCGGCGTGGATGAGCGGATGGAGACCGCTCCCATGGAGCAGATCCAGAATCTCTTCCCCGACCGTCAGAACGACTTCGTGCTGAGTGTGGGCGAGCAGGATGTAGCCCTCATCCACCAGATGGACAAGACTGCCGGCACTCAGGAACTGGACCGTGTGGCCCAGCGTATTGAAGAGGCTCTGCGCATTGACGGAGAAAGCACTGTGTTTGTGGGCATTGGTACCATGTCCCAGCATCTGCGTGAGCTGGCCAAGTCCTATAAGGAGGCCCAGATCGCCATCGAGGTGGGCAAAGTCTTTGATACCGAGCGCTATGTTATCAACTATGAAAATCTGGGTATCGGCCGCCTGATCTATCAGCTGCCCACCACCCTGTGCGAGATGTTCCTGCAGGAGGTCTTTAAGAAGAACCCCATTGATGCGCTGGACCAGGAGACTTTGTTCACTATCTACAAGTTCTTTGAGAACAACCTCAATGTCTCTGAGACCGCCCGCAAGCTCTTCGTCCACCGCAACACGCTGGTGTATCGCCTGGAGAAGATCAAGAAGCTCACCGGTCTCGATCTGCGTGAGTTTGACGATGCCATTACTTTCAAGGTAGCGCTGATGGTGAAGAAGTACCTCACCAGCCGCGGCATCGACGCGTAAATACCGATCAAGTGACCGACGGAAAGTCGGTCACTTTTTTGTTTTGCGGGAACCTTTTCCTCCCCCGGTGCGTCTAATCCGTAAATGGAAGGAAAAGGATGAAAAAAAGCCGCAATTTCTGTTGCTATTTGCCGTATATTCATATATAATGTTGCGTGTGTGCTTTTTTAGCCACAATATGTTGCATTTTATGAGATTTCGAGGTGTACTATGATCCGAATGAAAGACGCGGAAAAAACCTACGAAAACGGCACAAAAGCGGTGCGAGGGATCTCCTTTCAGATAGATGACGGTGAGTTTGTGTTTCTGGTGGGTCCCTCCGGCTCGGGCAAATCCACTATCATCAAGATGCTGACCGGCGAGATCGTGCCCACCGGCGGACGGGTGATGGTCAACGGCTTTTCCATGAGCCGCATTGCCGAGAGACAGATCCCCCTTATGCGCCGTACCATCGGCGTGATCTTTCAGGATTTCCGCCTCATTGGCAGCAAGACGGTGTATGACAATCTGGCACTGGCTATGCGAGCCGTGGGAGCTACGCCTCGTGAGATTCGCGGCCGCATCCCCTATGTGCTGAATCTGGTGGGCCTGCGGGGAAAGGAAAATGCCTATCCCGACGAACTCTCCGGCGGTGAGCAGCAGCGTGTGGCGGTGGCCCGTGCGCTGGTGAACAACCCCAGCACCATCGTGGCCGACGAGCCTACAGGAAACCTTGATCCCGTCAAATCTCTGGAGATCATGACCCTTCTGGAGCGCATCAACGCCCTTGGCACCACGGTGATCGTGGTGACCCACGAGCGAGGTCTTGTGAATCATTTTAAAAAGCGCGTCATCTACCTGCAGGAAGGTCAGGTGATGGGCGATGCCACAGGCCGCTATGAGGAGGTGGGACGATGAAGCATAATTTCGGCTATTTCATCCGTGAGGGTGCGCGGAATATGTTCTCCCACGGCTTCATGTCCTTTGCCGCCATCGGCGTGACGGTAGCCTGCCTTCTGATCATGGGTACCTTTGCCCTCATCGCCTTCAATGTCAACGAAAACCTGGCCGAGCTCCAGCGGGAGAATGCGGTGGTGGCCTTTGTAGACGACACGCTCAGCGACAGCCACGCCCAGGAGCTGGGTGCGGAGCTGGAAAAAGTGGAGAATGTGGCCTCAGCCACATTTGTCTCCCGGGAAGAAGCCCGTGACAACTATGTCAACAACTACGATGAGGACGATCTCTACTCCGATCTCAGCGCTGAGGTGTTTCGCCATCGCTATGTCATCCATCTGGAGGATCCCGATCTGATGGCGGAGACCAAGACAGCGGTGGAGAATGTGGAGGGAATCGCCAAGGCCCGTGGTGACGAGGCGGTATCCAACGGCTTTATCACTCTGCGGAATGTGGCCAGCCTCATCTCTGTTGCCCTGGTGGCAGTGCTGCTGGTAGTGTCTTTGTTCATTATCTCCAATACCATTAAGCTCACTACATTTGACCGTCGTGAGGAGATCGCCATTATGAAGATGGTAGGTGCCACCAACGGTTTTATCCGCTGGCCTTTTGTCTTTGAGGGATTGCTGCTGGGACTTCTGGGTGCTGTCGCAGCCTTTATCCTCCAGTGGGTGCTGTATCTGGCCATGTGCCGCGGTGTTTCCACCTCCGATACGCTGCAGCTGCTGCGGATTGTACCCTTCCTTCGCATCTGGGACATTGTGGCGGTGGTCTTTGGCGCGGCGGGTATCCTCATTGGTGTGGGTGGCTCCACCATGGCCATCCGCCGTTTCCTGAAAGTATAAACCCAACACAAAGGTGCTGCCTATGAAACGACACAATTGTAAATCCATTCTCTGCCTTGTGCTGGCTCTGGTGATGACGCTGAGCATGAGTGCCTCTGTCTTTGCCGATGGTGACGACAAGAAAGCGGAGGCCGACTCCGTCCGTCAGGAGTGGAACGAGCTCCAGTCCCAGATCGAGGCTAAGCGGGAAGAGATGAACGACATTGAGGCCCAGCTGAAGCAGGCCAAGAAGGACAAGGCCAACGCCCAATATCAGAAGAATCTGCTGGATCAGCGAAACGCTGCACTGCAGGCGGAGATCAACCTGCTGCAGGAGCAGATGGGGGTGACGGAGCAGTGCATCGCCGCCAACATCGCCCTGGAGGCGGAGCAGACGAAACTGTTCCACCAGCAGATCCGCATGGAGGAAGAGCGCGGCATCAGCTCTTACTGGTCGGTGCTGTTCAAGGCCACCAGCTTTGCCGATCTGGTTAGCCGTATTGACTTTGTCAACGAGATCGTGGAGTATGAGCGCAGTATCATCAACGGTCTGCGGGATACCCGTGATCAGCTGGCGGCCGACCGGGCCGTGCTGGAACAGCAGAACGCGGACATGGATGCGGCGCAGGATACACTGGAGCTGAAGATCGCCGACAGTATGAAGGCGCTGGCGGAATACACCGCCACGGAAGCCGGCAAGCAGGCAGAATATGATGCCATCAAAGCCGAGGCCGAGGCACTGGACGACCTGATTGCCGAGGCTGAGCGAAAAGCGGTAGAGCTGGGACTTACGGATATCGTGGGCACCTCCGGCGGCTATATCTGGCCCTGCAAGTCCATTCGCTGGATCACCTCCAAGTTTGGCGGACGCCAGTCCCCCGGCGGGATCGGCAGCACCAACCACAAGGGTGTGGATATCGGTACGCCTATGGGTACCCCCATTTACGCTGCCAAGAGCGGCACTGTCACCCACGCCAGCTGGAACGGCGGCTACGGTGAGTGTATCATTATTTTCCACGGCTCCGGCAACTCCACCCTTTATGCCCACCTCAAGAGCTATGCGGTGAGCTACGGTCAGTCTGTGAAGCAGGGAGATCTGATCGGTTACTCCGGTTCCTCCGGCAATTCCACCGGCCCCCATCTCCATTTCGGTGTTAAGGAGCAGGATGTGTGGGTCGACCCGCTGAACTACCTTACCGGTTGGCACTACTACGGCTAAGCCCACAGAATTGGATAAACAAGCCCTCCGTACCATATACTGGTGCGGGGGGCGATTTGTATGTATGGCTATGTAGAAGAGGGGAAAAAAAGCTGTCTTGATCGGCGGCAGCTGTGGGGGGTGTGGTTTCTCTGGGCCACGCTGCCCACCGAGGGTGTTTTTTGTGGGATTCGCCGCCGCCGTGTGTGGAAGAACCTTCGGTGTGCGGGAACGCGCTGCGCCGTACTGCCGGAGGAATTGGTGGAGGAGGCGGCACAGTATGGCATTTTACCTGTGGAGGTCGCGTCTTTACGCCGTGCCCTGCTGCCGCAGATGCTGGATCATTTCCCCCCATTGGAGGGGAAAACAGCGACACTATGCGCCCCATTCCTCACCCCTGCAGTAGAGGCGGCAGGAGAGGAACTGGCACGGCGTGCCCGGTATCTCCGCCTGAATATTGGGCAGGGGAGAGAAATGCTGGCACAGCGGCTGTATTACCGTTTCGGACTTACCGCAGGTGCCCTGGGGGAAGAGGTGTTGACGGTGTGCTTTGGCGGCTCAGCAACGGGGCGGTGTCTGTGTCTGGGAGAGGACTGCAGCCGCTATCAGCAGGTAACCTATACCGTGCCAATACTGGAGGCAGCGGGCATAGCACCCCGGGAAATGCTGTTATCGGCCCTGTTTCAGGGGAAACATCTTCCAAAAGAGGCGATTTGCGTGAAAAGTATCTCCACCAAACCTTGACAGGCGGGGAGAAACTCACTATAATTAGCGTGTTATGCTATGTTTATTACTCGCCTTGCGCCCACTGGGCAAAAGGCGGACGATAGAAAGGATTGTGCAGCAATGGTGAAAGAATTTAAAATGAGTCAGGCCCGTAAGGACGAGCTGGAGACAGAGCTGCTTTACTGCAAAACCACCCGTGCCGACGAGATCGCCGAACTCATCAAAGAGGCCAGAGGCTTCGGTGACCTTAGCGAAAACAGCGAATACGACGAGGCGAAAAACGAGCAGGGTAAGCTCTACTCCCGTATTGCTGAGCTGGAGGAGATTCTGCTGCACGCTGTAGTGGTGGACGAGGCGGAGGATCTGGGCAAGGTGTCCATCGGCAGCCGCGTGACCGTGGTGCGTCTGGATGACAATGCCGTCATGCCCGTGTACACCATCGTGGGCTCTCAGGAGGCCAATGTAATGGAGAAAAAGATCTCCGAAGATTCCCCCTTCGGCAAGGCCCTCATGGGTGCCAAGGAGGGCGATACCGTGACCGTTGAAGCACCCCGCGGTGCTATTCGCTACCGCGTGGAAAAGATCGAGAGATAACCTGGTTAAGGAGACATAGACTATGGCAGAGAATAACAACATCAACAACGCCGCCCCCGTACAGGAGCTGAACGAGCTGCTGCAGATCCGCCGCGATAAGCTGAAGGCACTGCAGGAGGAGGGCCGCGATCCCTTTACCATCACCCGCTTTGAGGTGAGCCACCACGCACAGGACATCAAGGACAACTTCGACGCTCTGGAGGGCACCGTTGTCCGTATTGCTGGTCGCCTTATGTCCAAGCGCGGCATGGGTAAGGTCTCTTTCTGCGATGTGCAGGACAAGTCCGGCCGCATCCAGCTCTACGCCCGCCGCGATGAGATGGACGAGGTGAATTACGACCGCTTTAAGAAGTACGATATCGGCGATATCGTGGGCATCGAGGGCGATGTGTTCCGTACCCAGCGTGGCGAGATGTCTGTCCGCGCCAAGGAGATCACCCTCCTGAGCAAGTCCCTGCGCCCCCTGCCTGAGAAGTTCCACGGCCTCACCGATAAGGAGATCCGCTACCGTCAGCGTTATGTGGATCTGATCGTCAACCCCGAGTCCAAGCGCAACTTCGAGATCCGCAGCAAGTTCGTTTCCTATCTGCGCCGCTATCTGGACGGTCTGGGCTTCATGGAGGTGGAGACTCCCGTTCTCAGCCCCATCGCCGGCGGCGCCAACGCCCGTCCCTTCATTACCCATCACAACGCGCAGGATATTGATATGTATATGCGTATCGCTACCGAGCTGCACCTCAAGCGCCTCATCGTGGGCGGCATGGAGCGTGTATATGAGGTAGGCCGCATCTTCCGCAACGAGGGCATGGACACCAAGCACAACCCCGAGTTCACCACCTGCGAGCTGTATCAGGCCTACACCAACCTGGACGGTATGATGGACATCCTCGAGGCCATTATCTCCGGCGCTGCCATGGAGATTCTGGGCACTTACAAGGTGCAGTGGCTGGGCAACGACATTGACCTGACCCCCAGCTGGAAGCGCATCACCATGGCTGATGCCGTCAAGGAGGTCACCGGTGCCGACTTTATGGCCATCGAGGGCGATGGCGAGGCCGCTGTGAAGCTGGCCAAGAGCGTTGGCGTGGATATGGACGGCGTGCCCGCCACCTGGGGCAACGCCCTGTACGAGACCTTCGATCAGAAGGTGGAGGACACCCTGGTGCAGCCCACCTTCGTTACCATGTATCCCGTGGAGGTCAGCCCCCTTGCCAAGCGCAGCCCCGTTGATCCCTACCTCACCGAGCGTTACGAGGCATTTATCTGTGGCTGCGAGATGGGCAACGCCTTCTCCGAGCTGAACGACCCCATCGACCAGTACGAGCGCTTCAAGGCACAGGCTGAGAAGCGTGCCCAGGGCGATGAGGAGGCCGATATGATGGACGAGGACTTTGTCATGGCACTGGAATACGGCATGCCCCCCACGGGCGGTCTGGGCTTCGGTATCGACCGTTGCTCCATGATGCTCTGCGGCACCGATTCCATCCGCGATGTCATCCTGTTCCCCACCATGAAACCTCTGGACTAAGAGAGAATAATCAAAAAAGCACTGCCGAGAGGCAGTGCTTTTTTTGTCGAAAAAAAGAATTATATTTACCAATCAGGAGTGCCTGTACTACCCAATGTATCACTTGTGGGGCGAACAGACACAATATGTAGAATTTTCGTTAAAAAAAGAGAAAAGTGGGAAAATTTCGTTACAATTCAACAAATTGACATAAAAAAACAAATGTGTTATATGTTATCTTATTGACAATAGGGGTACTATGCCCTTTTTTCAAAATTATGAAAAAAACAAAAACCCCATGGGGTTTTCATATTTGCCAGAGGCAAATATGAAGGGCTTTGATTTCATACAAGTAATTTTTCCCGGAGGGAAGGAAACACCGGAAATTTCTGCACTAGGAGGTGCGCACCATGGAAGAGACTCCTGTGAACAAGCATCCTTTGCCAAGTGATGGCGCGTTTGTGCCGGATACAGAACTGAATATAGAGGCCATCCTGGAAGAGATCAAAAACGAGAGGGAGGAGTCCTGCGCAGTGCAGGATGCTCCACCCGGGACAGTGCATCTGGATGAAGATGTGGTGTTGCAGATGGTGCTTGCTGTACAGGAACTGACGCAGGAGGTAAAACAGCTGCGCTCGGAGATCAGCAGCAGGAGTTGCGATGCGCCCTCCAATCCATTGGCTGAAAGCTGCGGAAGGAGTATACAAGTGACAAAGGCAAAGGAGAAAGAGAAAAAAACGACATCCGTTATTGGAAATGTACTGTTCTATGCCATGTTGATAGCCCTGGTGTTCGGTGCCTTTCTGCTTAGGAGCAACAGCACCGGCGGGCCGTTCACCTTTGCAGGCTATTCCGCGTTCACGGTGTTGTCCTCCTCTATGGAAGACACCTATCCCAAGGGTTCGCTGGTGGTGACGAAAGCGGTGGATGCCAATACGCTGCAGATCGGTGATGACATTACCTTTATGATCAGCGAAAAATCCTCCGTGACGCACCGTATCGTCAGCATCGTCGAGAACTATCAGAACACAGGGCAGCGGGCCTTTGAGACCAAGGGGACCATGAACCAGGACCCTGACAAAGATCCCGCGATTGCCGCCAATGTGGTGGGAAAGGTGATTTTCTGCAGTATCCTCTTGGGACAGGCTGCGGCATTTGTCACGAAGAACTGGCCATTCATGCTGTTTTTTGTGATTGTGATCGCGGGACTGATCGCATTCCTGAAGTGGAACATGAGGCGTCCGACGGAGAAAACTGCCCACCAGAGCCATACAGCCTCTGTACAGGAGAGTGCATCTGAGGAAATACAGGTTGTATTGGAGACAGTAGAAAAATAAGTCGCTGTGAGCGTTTATTTTTAAAATATATATAGAAAACAAAAAAGAAAGAAAGAAGGGTAACAATGGCAAACAAGAAACGCATTGCCACATCGGTGGCAGCGGTGGCAACAGCTGCTGCGCTGCTGCTGGGCGGTACCTTTGCATGGCAAAGTGCCAACCAGACAGCGCTGAACGAGGCATCTGATGTCATCAACCCCGGCGGTCGTTTGCACGATGATTTCAACGGCGAGAATAAGGATATCTATGTAGAGAACTTCGCCGATGAGCCGATCTATGCTCGTGTTCAGCTGAGCGAGTATTTTGAGATCATCGCCAACTATGGAAAGGGGGAAGCGGAGAAATCCACCCCGATCCTGGGCAGCAAGAATGACGACGACACATACAACTATGCCCTGTTCGACTTCAACGGCAGGGTAGAAGGGGACGGCACCGTCCTTGCCGGCGGCAGTGACGAGGAGGGGAACCCCTATTGGACATGGAAAAGCGGCGGCAGCACCGTGTATATGCCCACCTTTAACATGAATAAGGACAGCCTTGCCGCGGATGTCAACGGTATCTATGAAGAGGGCAATGTCGGTACCATCAGCAACCGCTTTGATCCCGTTGATCCCCAGTACAGTGAGTATACCGACTGGGCGGAATTCGTGGGTGAGAACGGTACTGTGGGTGAAGGTGCAACCAAGAGCGGTACCGAGATCTACGACGGAGACGCCAACAACATAGACGATGACGACATCAGAGAGGTTGCCAATGTGGAGCACACCGCCCAGCTTACCGAGGATGGTGAACTGATCAGCATGGCGGATTGGGATGGCGCAGCAGGCCCCTACTGGGTCTATGACACCGATGGCTGGGTCTATTGGGCACAGCCCATCCAGCCCCACACCGCTACCGGTCTGCTGCTGGACAGCATCCGGCTCAATCAGGTCATGGATGACACCTGGTACTACGCCATTCAGGTGGTGGCCCAGTTTGTCACCGCAGAGGATGTGGGTAAGGCCGATGGCACGGGCTTCTATGTTGCCGGAACAGAACCCACGGCCGAGGCAGAGGAACTGCTGTGGACCATCGGTGTCACCAGTGTGGATGATACTCCCGGCGGTGGCTCCGGGGATCCTGTCGTGCCCGAATCCCCCCTGCAGCTGACACTTACCGCTGCGCCCAACTGGTATATTCCCAGCACCTCCATGCCGACGGAGATCAGCCTGTCCGCTGCTGCAGCCTATGAGGACAGCAGCATCGGTGATGTCAGCGGTGTTGTCTGGAGCATCTCCGGTCATCGTGAGGATGATACGGCACTCAGCGCCGAAACCGGCGGGAATGTGACGCTGAACATCGCGCCTTATGAGGAAGGCAATATCATTGTTGCTGCAACCTTTACCTATGTGGACGATGAACAGGGGATCAACGAGACGGTAACGGAGGAGATCGTTGTGACCAACGGCCCCAGTGTGGGGACATTTTGGATGTATGACAATCAGACCGACGAATTTGTGAGTCACGCACCGTATACCTCCGGCGAGGCGGCAGAGTTGAGCTTTACCACCTATTTCTTCCCGAAGTATACGGGAACGATCCAGCCGAAAGAGGATGCCTACTCCGGTGAGGAGGCAGACCTTTTGGCACAGAAGTACACCTACTCTCTTGTTGTGAGTGATACAGAGGATACCCCCACGACCATCGAGGGTGTGACCCTCAGTCAGGACGGTGCAGATCTGACGGTTTCCATTGCCGAAACGGTCGACCAGATGATTTATATCAAGTGTTCGCTGCAAGACAGCATGCAGATGCTGTTTGAGCTTTACCCGCAGGAACCTGCTGCCGTTCCGGCCCCGACGGTGGCGATGGAGATGCAGGGTTACATTCCGAAAGTTATTATCAGCGACATTGATGACGAGGACTTCCCCCTGACCCTGAAGGCATATGAGCGGACAGGTGGGGAAACCGACGAGGAGGCCACCTTTGCGGATACCCCTTACAGGACGGTTGTCTTCAGCTTGTCGGAGAGTGAGGTTACTGCCGACTCGGATCTGATGTATCGGCCAACCTATGCCGACGGTTCTCTTACGGCGACCTATGATGTGTTGAACGATGGAATGCCGTATTACGATGAGATCGGTGAGGGCAGGACGAAATTCTACGGCTTGAAGCTTGTGGTCACCGATGCAGCCGGAAACGCTTCTGAGGAAGCAAAAATTAGTTGGATTACAGCGGAAGGCTGCTTCGTAGCCGGAACGCAGGTGCAGACGGTCCAGGGCCTTGTGAACATTGAGGACATCAAGGTGGGCGATCAGGTGTACTCCCTGGATCTGACCACCGATGAGCAGGTCGTGAGCACAGTCGCCTGGGTGCAGGGCACACGCTACATTGACGCAACTTACACCATCTACGCCGGCGGCGAAAAGGTTGTGACCACCTATGAGCACCCCTTCTATGTGATGGGCAAGGAGTGGGTGGCAGCCGAGGATCTGGTTGTGGGCGATGTGATCAAGACCGTGGACGGTGAACTCACCATCACCGACATCGTGTACACCGAACTGGATGCCCCCGTACAGGTGTACAACTTCACGGTGGAGGGTACTCACAACTATCTGATCTCCGAGAGCGGACTGCTCGTGCACAATATCACAAAATAAAACCTGTTTTTTCCCCATCCCCTTCACGGGGGTGAGGAAGAACCTCCTGAAAAACGGAAAAAGGAGAACATCCCATGAACAAGAAGAAACTTGCCACATCGGTGGCAGCGGTGGCAACAGCTGCTGCGCTGCTGCTGGGCGGTACCTTTGCGTGGCAAAGTGCCAACCAGACGGCGCTGAACGAGGCATCTGATGTCATCAATCCCGGCGGCCGTTTGCATGATGATTTTTACATCGATGACAGAGGCAATTACAACAGTGATATCTATGTGGAGAACTTCGCCGATGACGAGATTTTCGCCCGCGTAAAGCTGCAGGAATACATGGAGATCGTCATCAATCAGGGTGTTGCAGGTGCCGAGGTGGTGGAAACTGTTGCGGGCAGCAAGACCCTCCATGATGCACCCGCGGCGGAGGTGCCTACCGACAACACCAGCGGCTACGAGTATGCGTATGTCACCCATTACTTCGACCAGTCCAATGTAACGGAGGACTATTGGAAGTGGACACCGGGTGCTGAGGACAGCGCCGAGGTCTGGTATATGCCCACCTTCAATATGAATAAGGACTCCCTTGTGGCGGACCGCAACGGTATGTATGTAGACCGCATCGGCGGTATCAGCAACCGCGGTCAGGGTCAGTATGAGGAGTGGACCGTATGGAATGAGGGTGATACCCAGGACGGTACGGAGATCTACGACATTGATCCCAACCGGAACGACGAGGTGGGCTATGATTTTGAAAATCTGCAGACCTATGTGGATGCAGAGAACATCAAAACTGTGGCACAGACCCACACTGCTGTGCCTGTAGGCGAGACAAAGGGTCTCATCAGCATGAGCCAGTGGCTGGAGAAGCTGGATAACGGCGAAGAGATCGCGGACTACTGGGTCTACGATGAGGACGGCAGCGGCTGGGTCTACTGGTCCTCTCCCATTGCGGCGAAGAGCACCACCGGTCTGCTGCTGGACGGCATCGAGCTCAAGCAGGTCATGGACGATACCTGGTACTACGCCATTGAGGCGGTGGGCCAGTTCGTAACGGCCAACGATGCCGGTAAGGGCGATGGCACAGGCTTCTATGATGAGACCGTGTCGGGCAACACCGCCCCCAGCGCCGATGCAGAGCGGCTGCTGACCACCATTGGTGTCACGCTGGATGGCAGCGAGGAGGAAGAGGAAGGCCCTGTTGCGTTCCGTATCTATGATGCTTACACCGATGAAGGTGTGGATTACCGCGAGGGGGAGACGGCCTATCTCGGAGCAGGTGATTACACGCTGTTTGTAAGCAGCGGAGACGGCGGACTCTACACGGGAGAAAACCCCGATGACTTTATCTGGTCCGTGTCGCCGGAGATTGCTTACACCGAAAATGAAGTGCACAACAACGGCGAGGAAGGATACTATTATGTGTCCGTGGACTTCACCTTGGATGAGACGGTTGCAGAAGGCGAAGAGTTCATTTTCACCGCCACCAACGGGACAGATGACTTCGAGATGGTCGCCTCGGTGGTTTACAGCCCCTCGGATGACGAGGGATACTACGGCGACGGTGTGATCACCGTCAATGGATATGGCGCCAACGATGCTGGTTATATCTATCTCAGCGGGCTGGACATTGAACAGGACAATTCCTTTGCCGTTGAGGTCAGAGGAGATTTTGAACTTGCAGAGAACGGGCTGACCGCCCAGTTCCACGAGGATGATATTGTCGGCACAGAGATGGTTGTCAGCGACACTGATCCCTACAGTGCCACCCTGACCATCGCCGCAAGAGACCATCACTCCGTGGAGATCACGGCAGAAGATGTATATGGCGAGCGTGAGACTGTCACCGTGGTGCCGGTTTACCAGACCATTTTGATCACCCCCGATATGGACGGCGAGACACTGACCCTGCCTTCCGGTTACTATAGCCTGCGGGCAGAGGACTTTGATCCGGCAGAGGTCACCTTCACCCTGAGTGGTGCAAAGAGAAGTGATCTGGTTGAGGATAACGGCGAGCAGAAACTGAGCCTTACCTCCTATGAATCCGGAACGAACATTGTCTTGACGACCTCCAACGGCGAGGAGACGGTCAATGTGAACATTGAAGTGGCAGATGCCAATCCGTATGACGGTCCCCTGTACTCCTACTATATCCAGGGTGTAGGCGATACCTGGGCCTACTCGCTGGTTGAGACACAGGACTATGCCTGGGAGCAGAATGACGGCTATACATACAAGCTTTATGCGGGCATGACCAATGACTTTGCCGGAGCGATTGCATGGAAGATCACCGGTAATACGGAGGCAGATACGGTCTACTTTGTAAACGGCGACGATGCCACCGGCCTCACCTACACCGGATTCTCTCCTGAGATCAAGTTCACGGCAGAGCAGACAGCACCGTTCACCATCCTTGTGGACATTTATGCCGATGAGGAAAAGAGCGTCCACATGACCGACGGGGAGGGGAATGCGTATGACTCCAACAGCCAGTACTTTACCATCTTCCCCACCAAGAGCGGCAACCCGGTTATCCGTCATATGAGCGTGCACTGGGAGGGTGAAGCAGTGGGATCCGCCTATCCCGATCCCGGTGAAACGATGGAGGTCCACTTCCTTGCGGATATCAGAAGGGAAGGTCAAAGTATCACCAATGCGGATGTGACATGGAGTCTGGAAGAGGTGGAATCGGGCTGCACCTTTACCATTGAAGAGGGTGCCGCCGACAGCAATACCGCTATCGTGACCCACACCTGCCCCGTTGATGAGTGCACGAGGATCGGCGCGGTACAGGCTGTTGTCAGCTATGACCACGCTTACGGTCAGAAGGGAACAAGCGAGTTCTATATCGTGTCGAAGGATTATGAAGGCGATATTGATCTGGGTGTCGAAGGCGGTGATGAGGGCGGCGAGGATGCGCCCGAATCCACTCTGGCGATGACCTTTGTCTCAAGCCCGGCGTATACGGAGCAGGAAGGCAGTGCCTACATAACCATTGAGAAAATCCGTGGGGAAGAAATTGTATGGAATCTGTACGGCTGCTCTGAGGAGTTCTTCACATTAACCAGCAGTAATGGAGCCGTCACCTTTGCACCGTTTGGCGGTGTTGAGGCAAACCAGAACTTCGACATGGACATTATTATCCCTACTGCGGTTACAGAGGACTTTACGGTTACGGCAACCTCCATGGACGGTACAAAAACGGTGACATTTTTCATTGTGATGTCAGAGGACTTGGTTGATACCGAGGAATAATATACGGACGAAAGGAGCCTATTATGGCAAACAAGAAACGCATTGCCACATCGGTGGCAGCGGTGGCGACAGCTGCTGCGCTGCTGCTGGGCGGTACCTTTGCATGGCAAAGTGCCAACCAGACAGCACTGAACGAGGCATCTGATGTCATCAACCCCGGCGGTCGTCTCCACGACGACTTCAGCTATACCGAGGAGATTAAAAACAAGGATGTGTATGTGGAGAACTTCGCAGAGGAGGAGATCTTCGCCCGCGTCCGTATCGAGGAGTACTTCGAGATCACCATGAACAAGGGTACGCCTGCGGAGAACAACGAGATCCTTATCGGTGGCGAAGAAATCGATGGAGAGGGCAACCCCGTCTATGACGAAAACGGCGAGGCTGTCAAGACCTACACCACCTTTACCAACTACGACTCCCTTGCCGACGGCACCCTGCAGGCGGCTGTTGATGGTGAGGGTACTGCCTGGTGGAGCTGGGAGACCGGCGGCGAGACCATCTATATGCCTACCTTCAACCTGAACAAGGACTCCCTGCAGGCGGATATCAACGGCACCTATGCTGGCCCCGATGGCGCTGACGGCGAGAATGAGGGTGACGATGCCGACAGATATGCCGACTATGTGGCGTATGCTGACGGTGAGGACAAGACGGATGATGCCATCTACGATGCCGATGCCAACAATGTTGAGGATAGTGGCACGACTGCAGTAAATGAGACCCACACCGCTAAGGCTACCGGCAATGGTGAGCTCATCAGCATGGCGGATTGGGACGGCACAGCAGGCCCCTACTGGGTCTATGACGCTGATGGCTGGGTCTATTGGGCACAGCCCATCCAGCCCCATACCGCCACCGGTCTGCTGTTGGACAACATTGCCCTGAATCAGGTCATGGACGACAGCTGGTACTACGCCATCAATGTGGTGGCACAGTTCGTTACCGCTGACGATCTGGGTAAGACCGATGGCACCGGCTTCTACGATGACGAAAAGGGTACTGTCCCCTCCCCCGAGGCCCTTGCACTGCTGGAGGCCATTGGCGTGAATACGGACGGCCCTGTGATGGTTTCCAACGCTGAGGAGCTGCAGGAGGCCCTTGCCAACGGCGAGAATGTGATCATCGACGGTGAGATCGAGGCAACGGAGGAAACAGAGGATGAAACCGGCCTGAGTTTTGGTTACAACATTCTCTGGCACGAGGGCGGCACCGTGAACGGCGGCGAATTGACCCTTGGCAACGCCTATCAGGGCCTGTTCATCAACAATGAGAACGACTGGCCTGTTGACGGTGATGGCGCAAATCCTGCGACCATGAATGATACTGCTATTTATGCCTCTAGAACAAATGCTGCTGTGTATGCACAGGCGATCAATGCACCTGTTGAACTGAATAATGTGTCCGTCAATGCCGGCAGTGTTGGTGTGTGGGCTGAATATGGCGATGAGACCGTTACGCTGAATAACTGCGAGATCACTTCCCGTGGCGGCAACACTGAAGCTTGGCTCGACAGCGCTGTTGCGGCGTCCTATGGAGGCCATGTGATCATCAACGGCGGTACCTACACCGGTGATAACGCGGTTTATGTGTACTCCTCCGGCGGTACCATCGAGATCAATGGTGGTACCTTCAACGGCGAACTGCATGAGGACGCAGGTGAGCTTATCATCAAGGGCGGTACCTTCGACCACAATCCCACGGCCTTTGTGGATAGCGAGAACTACACTGTGACCTATGACGATGTCAATGGCACCTGGACAGTGGAGGAGAACTGAAATGAAGAATAAAAAACTGGTATCCTCTGTCATCGCCGTGGCGTTGGCAGCAGGCATTCTGCTGGGTGGTACCTTCGCCTGGCAGAGCATTTCCCAGCAGGCCCTGAACGAGATCTATGGCTTCGTCAACCCCGGCGGCCGTCTCCACGATGACTTTACTGTTCTGCCCGATCTGACGACTGAGGGCACCAAGCAGTACGACAAGAATGTATATGTGGAAAACTTTACCTCCATGGCGGAGGACGGTGTACAGGTCTTTGCCCGTATCCGTCTGGATGAGTACATGGAGATCGGTCCCAAGGCGGGCAGAATGAACCCCGAGGGCACCGACAAGGCAGTGGACAACGAGGCCGTGTCCCTTGACTATGATGCAAAGCTGTGGGATAAGACCACCTGGAAGACCCATATCCCCAACGATACCACCGACCCCTTCCATGAATACTGGAAATGGACCATGGGCGGCGAGGATGGCGACGGCACTGCGGTGTATATGCCTACCTTCAACAAGAACAAGGACTCCCTGCAGGCAGATGTGAACGGTACCTTCGCCGGTAAGGACGGCGTGCCCTTTGGGGATTATGTGGCGTATGCCGCAGGCGACACGAGCGATGTATACGATGTATCCACAGGCACCAATAAGAAGCTTCTGGCCATTTATGATGCCGATAAAGCAGCCGCCGGTACATCTGAGGTAGACGAGCTGGCTCGTGACGGAGTCAATGTCCAGGGGGTAATTACTGGCGCAACCAATGTGGATGCGTATGTGGGGGCAGGACACATCACACTGGAGGAGGAGACCCACACCGCCAAGACCACACTGGGTGCCTATGTGATCCCCATGGCCACCTATATGGAGTGGTTGAACAACGATAATCCTCTTGACGACAGCGGTAACTTCTGGGTATGGGATATTGACGGCTGGGCCTACTGGGCCGCGCCCATTGATCCCGATACTGCAACAGGTCTGTTCCTGGACGGCATCTCCCGTACCAAGACGATCATCAACGAGGATTGGTACTACGGTATCAATGTGGTGGCACAGTTTGTCACCGCTGACGATCTGGGTCGCCCCGCACCCGGCGAAACCGGTACCGGTTTCTATGCCGAAAATGCCGGCGCAGAGCCCACCACCAATGCCCTGAAGCTTCTTGCTGCCATCGGCGTGGATGTGGATACCACAGTGACGGCATCGGCAGATCCCGCTGCAGACGGTGCGGCACTGACCTCTGCTCTCGAGCTGGGCGGTAATGTGACCATCAGCGGCACGGTGAACAGCGATACTGAGGTGACCCCCTGGACCAGCGCACCCCAGTATACCGCAGAGTATGTGATGGCAAATGGCGGTACGCTGAATGGCGGCGCGGTGACGCTGGACGGCGATAAGGTGATGGGCTTCGTGGTGGAGGCAGGCGCTGATTCTGCCCGTACTACTGCGCTGAACGATGTTGTCATGAACGGTGACAGCGAGGCGGTGCTGTATGTGGGTGAAAACGGCGGTCATGTGACGCTCAACGGCGTGCAGGTCACTGCCGATGGCGGTGCAGGTATCTATGCTGAGTGGGCACAGGGCGGCGTGACGCTGAACAACTGCACAGTGAATCAGCAGAACCTCAATCCCGCACACGATGCCTGGTTCGAGACCGCTGTGGCGGCGGCACAGGGAGCAGAAATCACCATCAATGGCGGTATCTACAACTCCAGCAAGTATGCGGTGTATGTGTTTACCTCCGGTGGCACGGTGACTATCAATGACGGTACATTTACCGGCGAACTGAAGGCCGACAACACCGATTGGATCGTCATTAAGGGCGGCTCCTTCGACCACGATCCCACCGCTTTCGTGGCTGATGGCTACAAGGCCGAGTTTGATAGTGGACTCAGCAGATGGGTCGTGACCACTGCATAATGGAAAGGCATATACCCTGATGAAGATGGCGGGGGAGGGATTCCCCCGCCCCTTCTTCAAAGCACTTTCCTCTATATGGGAAAGTGTTTTGAAAAGGGAGATTCCCAATCTGGAAGAGAAAGGAGGTGTAACCGATGGGTGAGAGAATAAAGTTGTGTTTACTGCGCCTGACGGCACTGCTGTGCGGAGTGCTGTGTCTGTTTTCCGCTGTAATGAGCGGGACCTACGGATGGGAGAGCAAACAGACCATCACCAATGATCTCCACGGTTCGGCGGATATCATGATGTCCGTGGTGCTGGAGAAATTGGAGAAAGGCTCCAATCTGCCTGTTGCAGGTGCGGTGTTCTATCTCTACCGTGAAGATGGAACGCAAATTGGCGGACGGTATGTGACCAATGAATTTGGTATGGTCTGTGTACAACTGGGCCTTGGCAACTATTATTTCCAAGAGGAACGAGCGCCTGTCGGCTACACCTTTGACCGGGATGGGGAGGGAAACGCCGTCACCCGTTACCCCTTTACGGTGACAGCGCAGGATACACCAATCACCGTTACCGCTTACAACATTCGTCTCAGCGGCGCGTTGATCATCAGTAAGACGGTGAAAAACAGCGACGGGACAGCTGTTTCGGAGGGACAAAAGGAAACGGAATTTGCCTTCACGGTGTCTTTTTCCGATGGCGGCACCTATGCCTATCGCATTGGCGATGAGAAAAAACTGCTTACCTCCGGGGATACCCTGTCACTTCGCCACGGAGAGAGTGCTGTCTTTGAAAGTGTGCCTGTCGGTGTGTTGTATGATGTGTCGGAAGCGCCTGTGCCGGGATACACCACAGCTTCTACGGGGCATCGGGGCAACATTACCGAGACGGGAGCCGTTGCCGAGTTTGTAAATGTATGGCAAGGCGGAGGTACAGGTACGCTGATGGTCACCAAGGAGGTTCGCGGCGAGGGCTTTGATCCCCAACAGGAGTTTACCTTTATTGCCACCATCGGCGGCGTACAGGAAGTGTTTACCCTGAAGCATAGTCAGTACAAGGAGTTCTCCAATATTGCCCTTGGCACCTCTTATGAGATCAGAGAGGAGAGCTGTGCCGGATATACCGCATCCGTTGAGAAATACGAAGGTGTGGTAAATGCGGCGGAGACAGTCGCACTGCCGTTTGTCAACACCTGCTCCACAGCAACGCCTCCGGAGCGGGGTAGCCTAACCATTTCCAAGACAGTGACCGGGCTGAGTACCGCCTGCACGGATAGTTTTTATTTTCAGGTGCAGTTTACCGGCGATGGGGCACCGGCAGATACGGCCATCGTATTGAACGGACTGAATAACTACACAGAGACCATTACAGACATTCCTGTCGGTGTAGGCTATACGGTGACAGAAGTGCTGGCACAGGGCTATCTGCCTATGTGGACAAGAGTCAGCGGAACGATCCATAGTGGCGAGGAGACGGCTGCGTTTATCAACCGCGCCCAGTCAGATCCCACCCTGCCGGAGGGAGAGCCGGTAGATATCACAGTAACGAAGGTGCTGCAGGGGGAAACCATTCCTGCAGACGAGGAACGGGAATTCCGGATGACAATGCTGCTGGACGGTGAAGCAATAAGCTTTACCCTCAAAAACGGCCAGTCCCGAACCTTTACGGATGTTCCTTACGGAGCGGTCTATGAGCTGCGGGAGGAGGACTATATCACAGAAGGCTTCTCCCAGAGTATTGTAAACGGCAGCGGCATTGCCACGGAGGATACCCACATTGTAGTTACCAACACCTATGTGGATGCACCCCGTGTGGAGATCAGCGGTGAAAAGAAGTGGAGCATCCCCGAGGGGTTGAGCCTTATCCTGCCGGAATCCATTACCGTCCGACTGTTGGATGGGGAGCGCATCGTGGAGGAACAGACGGTGATCCCCGATGGCGAGAACAGGTGGCATTATACCTTCACTGCACCCAAATACCGCGGCGATGGTACGGAAATACGCTATACCGTTGCAGAAGAACCTGTGGAGGGATTCCATATCTCATATGATGGATATGACATTACCAACACCTATGTAGCACCCATCACCGATAACGACCCGCCTGTCATTATCAAGAGGATTGAAGGGGAGAACGCCCCGCTGTCCACCTTTACCTTTTCCTTTGAGGGTCAGCAGGGGGCACCGATGCCCGATGGCGCTGTGGGCTTCCGGAAGGAAGTGTCCGTCACCGGCAGTGGAGAGGTGGAGATCGGCGCCATTACCTTCACAAAGGCCGGAACATATGTCTATACCGTCAGTGAAAAGCAGGGCAGAGAGAAAGGCTGGACATACGATACCGCCGTTTATACCGTCACCTATGAGGTAAGGGAAGATCCTGTGACCCATCAGCTCTCGGCAGCGCGTACCATAGAAATAACTGGAACGGCTGTCACCGATATGGTCTTTACCAACCGGTACAGTGAAGTGGTAACAGAGATGGTGACCATCTCCGGCAGAAAGATGTGGGAGCACAGGGGGAATCCTGTGGGCAATCGCCCGACCTCTGTGATCATTGAGATTTATGGAGATGGACAGCGTGTATTCCAAATGAGTCTGACCCAGCAGGAGGATTGGCGTTACAGCGTTGACCTGCCGAAATATGCCGATGACGGGCATATGATCGTCTACACCGTAGATGAGCAGCCTGTCAACGGATATGATAAGGAGATCAATGGATACGACATTACCAATACCTATCACGATACAACGCCTGACCCAACGCCCGGCGCTCCGGATACTCCGGAGCCGCCCGATACATCAGTGGAATCGGGGGATACCGGCGATCATAGCCACAACTCCGTCTGGTTCTCTGTTTCCCTTGCCAGTTTGCTTGGCATGGTTGCAGCCCTGCGGGTGCTGCAAGCCAACACCTATCACGGCAGACGCGTGCATACGGCAAAACGCCTGAAGAAGAAATAAGGAAGAATCCGCCGCCGCAGGGCTGCGGATTCTTTCATTTGGTCTATCCTTTTCTCTTCTTCTGTGCTATCATAAGAAAAACTGCGAGGTGAATGTATGGAGCAGATGGATATCTACAGAGACGAATTTGTCAAAACAGGGGGAACAGTGGAGCGGTATGCGGCGATTGGTACCGGAGAGAACAAACTGGTGGTCTTTGCCTGTATTTTCTCTGCCGATGGACGCTTGCTTATTCAGCAGCGAAGCGAGGAGAAGAGCATGGGCGGTCATTGGGATGTGTCCGCCGGCGGGGCGGTGCAGGCAGGAGAGAGCAGCCTTGCCGCCGTTGTGCGGGAAACGGCGGAGGAACTGGGGCTAAGGTTGCCTGCAGATACCTTTGTCAAGCTGCTGACCCTCTACTATGAAGGTCATCTCCACGACATCTACGCCGCCCTCTGGGATGGAAAGGCGGAGGACTTGACGCTGCAGACAGGAGAGGTGTCGGCGGCAAAGTGGGCAAGGGAGGAGGAAGTGCTGGCAATGATCGACAGCGGGGAATTTCTTCCCGTCCACAAGGAGTTTATAGCACTTCTTTTCAAGATGCAGACCAAGCGGGGCATCCTGGGATAAGTGAACAAATTGAAAATTCGCGGTGTCCTTACGGGTGCTGCGGATTTTTTTGTTTTGAAATGGTCTATTGACTTTTTTATAGGGGCTATGGTATGGTAAAAAGACCTATGTTGTATTTTATAATGTATATGTCATAATTTTAGATAGAATTTTGCAGATTATCGGTTTGAGAAACGGCGAAAGGAGGGGCACATGGAAAAGATCACTGCGCGGAGTAATCCTTTGCTCCAGCACATGAAAAAGCTGGCCGCTGACGGTGCCTATCGCCGTCAAAGGGGCCTCTTTCTGGGGGATAGTCCCAAGCTGCTGGAAGAAGCTGTCCGTTGGGGTGGAGAAATCGTGGAGGTGGTTCTCGCCGAGGGTGTGACCGTCCCTGCCCTGCCCCGTGGCGTGCGTGTGGTGGAGGTGCCCCGTGATGTGATGACCTCCGTCTCCCCCATGAAGACCCCACAGGGTGCGCTGTTTACCTGTCGTATACCCCAGGCGGCCGTACCTGAGAAACTGACGGGGCGGCGCTATGTGGTGTTGGACGGTGTGCAGGATCCCGGCAATGTGGGAACCATTCTGCGGACGCTGGATGCCTTTGACTTTGATGGTCTTATTCTGCTGGAGGGCTGTGCCGATGCCTGGAGCATCAAGACAGTCCGTGCCTCCATGGGAGCGGTGTTCCGCCGTGATATCTATACCATGACGGCAGAGGCGTGTTTTGCCCTTCTCCGCCGCAGCGATCTGCCCCTCTACGGGACAGCCCTTCGGGAGGACACGGTGGATGCCCGCCACGCAGACCTCAGCCGCTGTGCCATCGCCATCGGCAGCGAGGGAAGAGGTTTGCGGGAGGTCGTGCTGGCCAATTGTGAGAAGACACTGAAGATCCCCATGTCGCAGCGCTGCGAGTCGCTGAATGCGGCGGTGGCGGCGGCGGTACTGCTGTGGGAGAGCTATCGAAACGATTAAAATGAGAAACGAGGTGAGGAGAATATGGCAGCATTGAAATACTGGGTGTGGTTCACCACCCTCAGCGGCGTGGGCGAGGATACGAAGCTGCGTCTTTTACAGAAATTTTCCTCACCGGAGGATATCTACTATGCCGATGCCGGGGAACTGGCTTTGGTGGAGGGGATCAGCAAGGAGGCGCTGGAGGCGTTGGAGCTGCGGTCTCTGGACACCGCAGAGCGAATTCTGGAGCAGTGTGGGCGAAAAGAAATATTTTTGGTAAGTTACGCCGATGCTCTCTACCCCCAGCGCTTGAAGAATGTCTATCATCCGCCGCTCCTTCTCTACGGCAGGGGAAAGATGCCCCTCTTTGACGAGGAGGTAGCCGTAGCGGTGGTGGGCACCCGGGAATGTACCCCCTACGGTATCAACTGCGCCCGGGAACTGGGTTATGAGCTGACCCAGCAGGGTGGTATCATCATCTCCGGCATGGCGCGGGGCATTGATGCTGCCGCTATGGAGGGGGCTCTCCGTTTTGGCGGCTTTACCTGCGGTGTGCTGGGCGGCGGTGTGGATGTGGTCTACCCCCGGGAGAACCGCCGCCTCTATGAGGATGTGGCGGCAACGGGTGTGCTGCTGTCGGAGTATCCGCCGGGAGCAGAGCCTATGGGCTGGCATTTTCCCTACCGCAACCGTATTATGAGCGGACTCAGTGTGGCCTCGGTGGTTATTGAAGCACCGGAGAAATCCGGTGCACTGATCACGGCTGCCGCTGCGCTGGAGCAGGGCAGGGAGGTCTTTGCCGTCCCCGGCCCCATTACCTCGGACAAGAGTGCAGGATGCCACAAGCTGATCCGCGAGGGAGCGGGACTTGTCACCTGCGCATGGGATATTCTCAGCGAATATGAGAGCCGCTATCCCCATAAAATACGGCCGAAGGTGAAACCCATGCCCCCGCTGCCGGAACAGTCCGGTACGCCGAAACGGGAAGAGGGCAAACGGGGCGGAAAACCCAAAAAGGCGGAAGGGGAAAGCGCTGCACTGCCCACCCTGCCCGGAGAGGCATGGCAGGGGATGGAAGCAGATCAGCGGGCGGTACTGCTGGCACTGCGGGAGGACATCTCCCGCCTCAGTGACGATGTGGCACTGGAAACCGACCTGCCCATGCGCCGCGTATTGGCGGCCCTGACCATGCTGGAGATCGAGGGCTATGCAGCCACCACCGGTGGCCGCAGCTTTGTCCGCATGGTACACATTGATGAAAACAAAGAAGAAGTTGAGGATATGGAATGAGTAAAAAACATCTGGTGATCGTGGAGTCCCCTGCCAAGGCCAAGACCATTGGCAAGTATCTGGGCCCGGAGTTTGTGGTGAAGGCCTGTATGGGCCATCTCCGCGACCTGCCCAAGAGTACCATCGGTGTGGACATCGACAACGATTTTACCCCGGAATATAAGCCCATTCGCGGCAAAGAAGAGATCATCCGCGAGCTGAAGAAGGCGGCGAAAGAAGCTGACACCGTCTATCTGGCAACGGACCCCGACCGCGAGGGCGAGGCCATCTCGTGGCACTTGCAGGCACTGCTGGAGCTGCCGGAGGCAAAGATCCGCCGTGTTACCTTCGATGAGATCACCCGCAAGGTGGTCACCGAGGCTGTGGCCAATCCCCGCAGCCTTAACGGCGATCTGGTGGATGCCCAGCAGGCACGCCGTATTCTCGACCGCGTGGTGGGTTATCAGATCAGCCCCATTATGTGGAAGAAGATCCGTCCCCAGCTCTCCGCCGGACGCGTCCAGAGTGTGGCTACCCGGATGGTGGATGACCGAGACCGGGAGATCGCGGAGTTTGTGCCGCAGGAGTACTGGTCCCTTGATGCTCTGCTGCAAAAGGGGAGCACGGCACCCTTCAAAGCACACTACTACGGTGTGGGTGGCAAGAAGAAAGAACTGAACACCGAGGCGGATGTCCGGGCCATCACGGAGGCACTGGAGCAAGCGGCCTTTACCGTGACCGCCGTCAAGCGCACCGATAAGCAGCGCTCCCCCTCCCCCCCCTTTACCACCTCTACGCTGCAGCAGGAGGCCAGCCGCAAGGTCAACATGACCCCCCGCCGTACCATGGCCATCGCGCAGCAGCTCTATGAGGGCGTGGACATCACCGGTGTGGGTACGGTGGGTCTCATTACCTATATGCGTACCGACTCTCTGCGGATCTCCGCCGAGGCACAGGGCGCAGCCAGAGCCTTCATCACCGAGCGATACGGCAAAGCCTACTGTCCTGCCAAGGCACGGCAGTATAAGGCCAAGGGCGGGGCACAGGATGCCCATGAGGCCATCCGTCCCAGCGATGTGACGCTGACCCCTGAGAATATCCGCGGCGACCTCTCCCCTGAACAGTATCAGCTCTATCGCCTCATCTGGAGCCGTTTTCTGGCCAGCCAGATGGAGAGCGCTGTGTACGACACCCTCAGTGTGGAAATCGGCGCAGAGGAGCATAGCTTCCGTGCCAATGCCAGCCGCCTGAAATTCTCCGGCTTTACCGCCGTATATGAGGATAAGAGCGACGAGGAGGAAAAAGAGGACAAGGAGGCGGCCCTGCCGGAGCTGAATGTAGGCGATGGCCTTACCCTGCAGAAGTTTGAGCCCAATCAGCACTTTACCCAGCCGCCGGCACATTACACCGAGGCCACCCTCATCCGTGCCATGGAGGAGAATGGCATCGGCCGTCCCTCTACCTACGCACCTACGGTGTCCACCATTCTGGACCGCCGTTATGTGAAGAAGGAGGGCAAGCACCTCCTCATCACCAATCTGGGCAAGGCAGTCACAGCGTGGATGAAAAAGTATTTCACCGATATTGCCGACTTGAAGTTTACCGCCCAGATGGAGCAGCATCTGGACGATGTAGCGGAGGGCACCATGGCGTGGAAGCAGGTGCTCCGCAGCTTCTATGACGGCGGCTTTGCCACCCATCTGGAGGATGCGGCGGCAGGGGAATATATGCGCCCCGAGCCCACTGTGTCCGAGGAGGTCTGTCCTGTCTGCGGCAAGAACCTTGTAGAGCGTGAGGGCCGGTTCGGTCCGTTCCTGGCCTGTCCCGGCTTCCCCGAGTGTACCTTCACCATGCCGCTGGTGGTGGAGATGCCCGGCCGCTGCCCCAAGTGCGGCGGACGACTCCTGAAGCGCAGCGGTACCTCCAAAACCTCCGGCAAGCAGTATAACTACTACTGCTGCGAGTTTACCAATAGCAAGTTCACCGACCGCCACTGCGACTTTATGACCTGGGATGTACCCACCAAGGAGGACTGCCCCTCCTGCGGACAGACCATGTTCAAGCGCTCCGGCCGCGGAAATCCCCGTCCGTTCTGTATCAATGAGAGCTGCTCCAACTTCCTGCCCGAGGATAAGCGGGGCTATCTGAAGAAGAAAACCGAGGGGGAGGAGAAGGCAGAGGAGAAGAAGTCTGCCAGGAAACCCGCTGCGAAAAAGACAGCAAAAACCACCACGAAGAAGCCCGCCGCCAAAAAGACGGCCAGGAAGAAAGAGACAACATGAAACATGTAACTGTGATCGGCGCAGGTCTGGCCGGCAGCGAGTGCGCGTGGCAGCTGGCCCAGCGGGGCATTGCTGTGACGCTGCGGGAGATGAAGCCGGAGAAAAAGACACCTGCCCACGAAACGGAATATTTTGCTGAGCTGTGCTGCTCCAACTCTCTGCGGGGCGCAGGTCTGGAGAATGCGGTGGGCCTCCTGAAGGAGGAGATGCGCCGCCTGGGCAGCCTCATCCTTCACTGTGCCGATGCCACGGCGGTTCCTGCCGGTGGTGCATTGGCGGTGGACCGCCACGGATTTGCCAGAATGGTGACGGAGTCTATCCTGAACCACCCCAACATTACCGTGGAATACGGGGAGGTGACGGAGATCCCTGAGGGAGAGGTGGTCATTGCCTCCGGTCCCCTTACCTCCGATGCCCTGGCGGACAAGCTGGCAGCCCTCTTCGGGGAGGCTGACACCCTCCACTTTTTCGATGCCGCCGCGCCTTTGGTGAGCTTTGACAGCGTGGATATGTCCAGTGCCTACTTTGCCTCCCGCTACGATAAAGGAACCCCTGACTACATCAACTGTCCCATGGAGAAGGAGGAGTATCTGGCTTTCTGGCAGGCTCTTACCGAGGCTGAGGCAGCGGAGGTCCACGGCTTTGAGGATAAGTGCGTGTTTGAGGGATGTATGCCGGTAGAGGTCATGGCCCGCCGCGGGGAGGATACCCTGCGCTTTGGCCCCCTCAAGCCCCGCGGCCTTCCCGACCCCAAGACGGGGCGTGAGCCCTATGCTGTGGTGCAGCTGCGCAAGGACAATGCCGATGGCAGCATCTATAATCTGGTAGGCTTCCAGACCCATTTGAAGTGGGGCGAACAAAAGCGGGTGTTCTCCATGATCCCGGCATTGCGTGAGGCCACCTATCTCCGCTACGGAGTCATGCACCGCAACACCTATCTCGACTCCCCCCGCTTGCTGGATCGCTACTACCGTCTCCGCAGCGACACCCGCATCGCCTTTGCCGGACAGATGACCGGCGTGGAGGGCTATGTGGAGTCCGCCGCCAGCGGATTTCTGGCAGGTGTGGAGCTGGCTCGCCGTCTGCGGGAGATGGAACCGGTCAACTTCCCTCAAGAGACAGCCATCGGTGCCCTGGGCATCTATGTCAGCAATGAGACAGTGACCCAGTTCCAGCCTATGAACATCAATTTTGGCATCATTCCGCCCCTTGACCACCGGGTGAAGGGCAAGCGCAACAAGAACGCCGAGCTCAGTGCCCGGTCTCTGGTGCTGATTGATGCCATGAAAGACGAGGTACTCAGATGAAGATTATTATAGACGCTATGGGTGGCGATCACGCCCCGTTGGAGATCGTCAAGGGAGCCCTGAGCGGTCAGCAACGCCTTGGCGTGGAGCTGGTGCTCACCGGCCATGAGAGCGCCATTATGGATGCCGTCAGGGCCTGCGGCATGGATGCCCTGCCTGCTGGTGTTACCATCCGCCACACCGCCGAAGAGGTTTCCATGCACGATGATCCCGCCACGGTGTTCCGCAAAAAGAAGGACACCTCCATGGGTGTGGGTCTGACCATGCTGAAAAACGGAGAGGGCGATGCTTTCATCTCCGCCGGTTCCACCGGCGCCCTCCTTACCGGAGCCACCCTCATCACCAAGCGTGTCCGTGGTATCCGCCGTGCCGCCATGGCACCGCTTATTCCCACCACAACAGGCAAAGCGGTGCTCATCGACTGCGGCGCCAACGCCGAGTGTACCGCCGAGTATCTGGTGCAGTTTGCCCATTTGGGCAGCTTCTACGCCAAGAGTATGCTGGGTCTGGAAAATCCCCGTGTGGGCCTTTTGAACATCGGCACCGAGCCGGAGAAGGGCACCGACCTTCAGCGGGCGGCCTACGGTCTGCTGCAGCAGGAGCAGGACATCAACTTCATCGGCAACATTGAGGCCAAGGAGGCTGTCAAGGGCGGCTGCGATGTTATCGTCTGCGACGGATTCTCCGGCAATGTGTTCTTAAAAACCATGGAGGGCGTGGGCTCTTTTGCCGGCAGTGCCCTGAAGGGGATTTTCAAGAAGAATCTGCTGACCAAGCTGGCGGCGCTGGCGGTGATGCCGGGGCTGAATGCATTCCGCGCCATGCTGGACCCCAACAAGGTGGGCGGCACCGCCTTTATCGGCGTGGCAAAGCCTGTTATTAAGGCACATGGCTCTTCCAATGCCGAGGCTATTGAGAATGCCATGGTGCAGGCCGGGAGCTTTGCCGAGAGCGGTTTCATTCAGCAGATGGAACAGTATGCCGCAACCCTTAACGGCAGGGAGTAAAATTTTCTCCAAAGGGTCTTGACACCTGCGGGGGATTGCCGTATTATTTTCAAAGACATAGAAAGCGAAAGGAGAACAACTGTCATGACGAGTGAGAAGATTTTCGCTACCATGCAGTCCCTCATCGCCGAGCAGTTCGCCATTGATGCCGAGGAGATCACCATGGATAGTTCCTTTGTGGACGATCTGGGTGCCGATTCCGTGGATCTGGTGGAGCTGGTGATGGCAATGGAGGAGGAGTTCGAGATCGGTGAGATCGCGGAGGAGAATCTGCAGAACCTCAAGACCGTGGGTGACTGCGTCCGCTACCTCGCTGCCAATATGGACTGACCATCAACAAAAGAGTGAAAACCCCACAGTACCGTGGGGTTTCCTTTTTGACGAAGGAAGGGAAGGAGGAAGAATGATGCTGAAACAATTACAGGAACAACTGGGATACACATTCCGGGACGAGTCGCTGCTGCGCAGCGCCCTTTACCACAGCTCCTATGCCAATGAACACCGCGCCGAGCATGTCCTCAGCAACGAGAGACTGGAGTTTTTAGGCGATGCGGTGCTGGGCTTTGTGACGGCGGAGTTTCTCTTCCGCCGCTTCCCCGATGCCCCCGAGGGGGAGCTGACCCGTACCCGCGCCGCACTGGTGCGGGAGGAGAGCCTCTTTGAGGTGGCGCAGGCCCTTGGCTTGGGGGAATGTCTCCTGCTGGGCCGCGGTGAGGAGAGCGGCGGCGGCCGCAGTCGACCCTCCATTCTGGCCGATGCCACCGAGGCGGTGTTTGCCGCCGTGTATCTCGATGGCGGCATGGAGGCTGCCCGCGCCCTTATCCACCGCGTGCTGCTGGAAAAGGGAGACATCGCTGTGACGGAGAGTCGCCGCCGTGACTACAAGACGGAGCTGCAGGAGTTGGTGCAGCGCAAGCCCCATCAGGTGCTGCGCTATGCGCTGGTGGGTCAGTCGGGTCCCGATCATGCCAAGGTGTTTACCGTGGCGGTATACCTCAACGACCTGCCTGTCGGAGAGGGCACGGGCCGCAGTAAGAAGGAGGCGGAGCAATCCGCTGCTGCTGCGGCATTGCAGGCGCTGACAGAGGAATAAAAAAGAGAAGACCCTGAGGGGTCTTCTCTTTTTTGGTTTTTCATAGATACTTGTGCGCAAATGACGGACAGGAGAAAATTTTCTGTGGCATTTTTCGCCGCACTATGGTATACTATCTCTATTATGAAGTACTATGCCTATACAAAGAGGCATATTCTGACGGAATATGACAGATGGTATAGGCATTTCCTGCTGAGGTGACACGATGACATATTTTTCTTCCTTCATTATGGGTTTGGTGCAGGGTGTGGCCGAGTTTCTGCCCATCTCCTCCTCAGGCCATCTGGCCATTGCAGAGAATCTGCTGGGGATGGAGACGGCGGTGCCGGAGTTTTTCGATGTGCTGCTGCATTTGGGCACGCTGCTGGCCGTGTTTGTGGCCTACTGGGGTGAGATCTGCGAGATGGTGGTGGAGTT
The DNA here is from genome assembly GCA_017416445.1 of Oscillospiraceae bacterium. Taxonomy (GTDB): domain Bacteria; phylum Bacillota; class Clostridia; order Oscillospirales; family Oscillospiraceae; genus Vescimonas. The sequence goes on from JAFQCJ010000034.1 coordinate 31,994, forward strand.
TTTCCGCGGCATTGGGGATATCGTCCACGGCACCACGCCCCGGCAGGTGCCGCCTGCCCGCCGCCTGATCCTGCTCATTGTGGTGGCAACACTGCCGCTGCTGGTGGTGCTGCCCATTCATAAGAAGGTGCAGGGACTGAGCAACAGTATGGTGTTCGTGGGTACGGCGCTGGTGGTCACGGGATTCCTGCTCTTTATCTGCGATCTGCTGCGTAAAGGGAAAAAGACTGAGAGCCGTGCCACGGTAGTGGATGCCCTTATTGTGGGTGTCGGGCAGGCGATTGCCACGCTGCCGGGTATCTCCCGCAGTGGTATGACCATCTCTACCGGCTGTTTCTGCGGTTTTGAGCGGAAGTTTGCCGTGCGGTTCTCCTTCCTCCTGTCGATCCCTGCCATTTTGGGTGCCAATGTTCTGAGTCTTATCGATGCCGCTCAGGCGGGGATCGTATGGGCAGAGGTGCCCATGTACATGGTGGGTGTCATCACGGCTGCGGTGGTGGGCTACGCCTGTATCCGCCTGTTGAAACTGGTGGCCGAGAAGGGCCGCTTCGGTGCATTTTCCTACTATTGCTGGGCAGTGGGTCTTGTGACACTGCTGCTGTGCGCCATCAAGTGAGGTAATCTATGGCAACAACACAGAAGAAAACGACAAAATCCCCTCCCAAAAAGACAGGGACGACAAAAAAGAATACCAAGCGTATCTCTGCACCGCCGCCCTATCACCACGGTCTGCGGCTGACGGTGGGTGTGGTGATGCTGCTGCTGGCACTGTGTGTGCTGGTGACCTATTTCGGCGTGGAGGCCACGGTGCTCCATGCACTGTCAACACTGATGAAGGGCCTGTTTGGCTATGGCTACTATCTGGTGGCAGTGGCCTTGGGCTACTGCGGCTGGTGCCTCATTAACCATAAGAAAAAACCTGTGGTACTCCGTGCCTTCTGCATTCTGGTGCTGCCCCTGCTGTTGGGCACCCTGCTGCACCTGTTTCTGGCCAAGACCGCCTTTGGTTACGGTATGGATGCCCTCAAGCCCCTGTGGACAGCGGGACAGACGATGCAGTGCGGCGGTGCACTGGGCGGCGTCATCGCCGCTGCCGGTGCAGAGTTTTTAAGCCGGGTAGTCACCGCCATCGTGGTGGTGGTGCTGATGGTGATCTGTGTCATCGTGGGGCTGCGGATCAAGCCGCAGGAGGTGCTGGAGAACGCACGCCGGCGCCGCGCCGAGCGTGAGGCAGCCTATGCCGAGCTAGAGGAGCAGGAGCGCCTGTTGGCTGAGAAAAAGGCCAGGGAGGAGGCCAAGAGCGTCAAGCCTGCCGCCAAAAAGCCTGCGGTACATATTCCCCTGGAGGACGAGGTGGAGGAAAAACCGCTCTTCACGCCTGCCGAAGCGTCTTTCTTTCCTCGCCGTGCCGGGGATATCAAGACCCCCGCAGAGGTGTGGGGCGGCGCGGTAAGTGAAGCGCCTTCCCCCGTCGCAGAGGAAAAGACCGGGGAGGAGCAACCCCCTGTAACGGAGGAAAAACCCGTCCGCCGCCGTAAGGTCAGCGCCAAAGAGGAGGTGGACAGCGCCGCCGCAGAGGTCAGCGAGGCCATCGAGAAGGAACTGGCGGAGGAGGAAGAGGCTTATCGCTATCCCCCCATCACGCTTCTGGAGGAGAATACCGACAGCGACTCCATGGCCGCCGGCTTTGAGCTGCGGGAAAATGCCCGCCGTCTTGCCGACACGATTACCTCCTTCGGTGTGGATGCCAAACCCGGCGAGGTGGTTCGTGGTCCCAGTGTCACCCGGTATGAATTCACTCTTGATCAGGGTGTAAAACTCAGCAAGCTGACCAATCTCTCCGACGATATCGCCCTGGCACTGGGCGCCAGCGGTGTGCGTATCGCTCCCATCCCCGGCAAGATTGCCGCCGTGGGCATTGAGGTGCCCAATCGCACCGTCACCTCTGTCCGCATCCGCGATGTGGTGGAGAGCCGCAATTTCGTCACCCATCCCAGCACCGTGGCCTTCGCCGTGGGTAAGGATATCAGCGGCAACGCCATTGTGGGCAATATCGCCCGTCTGCCTCATGTGCTGATCGCCGGTACTACCGGCTCAGGTAAATCGGTGTGTACCAATTCTCTCATCGTCAGTCTCCTCTATAAGTCCACCCCCGAGGAAGTTCGCTTTATCATGGTGGATCCCAAGATGGTGGAGCTTGCCCCCTATAACGGGATTCCCCATCTCCTCATCCCCGTAGTCACCGACCCCAAGAAGGCTGCCGGTGCGCTGCAGTGGGCAGTGTTTGAGATGATGAAGCGGTATAAGATGTTCTCCGAGCGGGGAGTGAAGGATCTGGCGGGCTTTAATGCTCTGGCTGAGTCCGGCGAGGAAGAGGAGCTGAAAAAGCTGCCCACCGTGGTGGTGGTCATCGACGAGCTGGCCGACTTGATGCTGGTTGCCGCCAAGGAGGTGGAGGAATCCATCTGCCGCGTGGCACAGATGGGCCGCGCCGCCGGCGTCCATCTGGTGATTGCCACCCAGCGTCCCTCCGCCGATGTTATTACCGGTCTGATGAAGGCCAATATCCCCAGCCGTATCGCCTTCGCTGTGGCCTCCGCTATGGAGTCCCGCATCATCCTCGATACCCCCGGTGCAGAAAAACTGGTGGGTAAGGGCGATATGCTGTACTTCCCTCTGGGCGATAACAAGCCCACCCGGGTACAGGGCTGCTTCATCACCCCCGAGGAGATCGAGCGGGTAGTGAACTTTGTCAAGGAGAGCGGTGAGGCCGACTACTCCAACGAGGTCATGGAGAAGATCGAGGAGGCCATGAAGCAGAGCGAGAAGGGCAGTAAGGGTAGTGCTGCCTCCTCCGCCGCCGAGTCTGAGGGCAGCGAGGGCTGCGATGAGATGCTTGCCGCCGCTGTAGAGGTCATCTTTGAGACGGGACAGGCTTCCGTGTCCATGCTGCAGCGCCGTTTGAAGCTGGGCTATTCCCGAGCCGCACGCCTTGTGGATCAGATGGAGGAGCGGGGCATCGTAGGTCCCTTTGAGGGCAGCAAGCCCCGACAGGTGCTTATCACCCGCCAGCAGTGGCAGGAGCTGCAGATGAAGGGCGGCGCTTATGCCCCCGCCGAGGAGCCGGAGCTGCCTCCCGTTGACCGTTACGGCTCTGTCCGGGATGTCTTTGACAGCCGCGACGCATTGGAATAATTTGACAAAGGAGTGAGCATCATGTACGAACTGCATCAAGTGGGATCTGTGAGCTATTATCTGGAGAGCCCGGCCAAAATCGGCATTTACCGCCCCGAGGGCAGCGATGAGGTCTATCTCATTGACAGCGGGTCGGACAAGGATGCCGGACGCCGCACCCGTAAGGTGCTGGATGAGCAGGGCTGGCGCTGCCGCGGTATTCTGGTGACCCACTCCAACGCCGATCATGTGGGAGGATGTGCCTATCTCCAGAAGCAGTACAGCTGCCCCGTGTTCGCCGCCGGTATCGAGGGTGCCATCACCGCCTATCCCGAGCTGGAGCCCGCCTTCCTCTACGGAGGCTTCCCTTATAAGGAGCTGCGCCATAAGTTCCTGATGGCCCAGCCCAGCGAGGTAACACCCTTCACCGACCCGGCATTCCCTTCCGAGGTGCAGGTCATCCCCCTGAACGGTCACTTCTTCCATCAGGTGGGCTTCCTGCTGCCGGACGGAACGGCATTTATCGCCGATTGCCTGTCCTCCCGGGAGACCATTGAGAAGTACCGCGTGGGATTTATCTATGATGTGGCGGCCTATCTGGACACCCTCCGCAAGCTGCCGGAGCTGGGTGCCAGGGTCTATGTCCCCAGTCACGCCGCCCCTGCCGAGGATATTGCGCCCCTTGCCGATTTCAATATTGCCGCCACCGAGGAAATTGCCGAACACATTGTGGCGTTCTGCGCCGACGGCACGACTTGGGAGGATCTGCTGTACAAGCTATTTGAGGACTACGACCTCGAGATGACGCACCAGCAGTATGTCCTCATTGGCAGCACCGTACGGTCTTATTTAAGCTACCTCAAGGAGAGGGGACGGCTGGAAGTTCGGATCGAGGGCAAACGCGTCATGTGGTATGCCGTGTAAAACAAGGTAAAAAGACACCCGAAACCAACTGTTTCGGGTGTCTTTTGCTGTTTTATTTCATTACTTTAAGTCCTCATCGTCCACGATGAAGTAATCCTCCTCGTAGCGATGGAGACGCTCGGCAAAGGCGGCGGACTCGCTGAGCTTGCCGGACTTGAGGGCGGAGAGGTACTCGTGTGCCTCCAGCTTGCCCTCGCTGACCTGCAGGATCTCCACGGCTACATTGGAGCAGTGGTCGGCGGTGCGGCCAAAGGCGGTCAGCATATCCTCCACCACGAAGCCGTGCTCCACGGTGCAGATACCGTCGCGAAGGCGGCGGACATGACGGGACTTGATCTCACGGATAAGGGAGTTGACCACCTTTCGCAGAGGCTCAACTCTCATGGCCTCGTCGCGGTCAAAGGCGGCATAGGCGCGGATCGTGCGCTCCACCACATCCTCCACAGCGCGGCGGAGAATGACCTGTTCCTCCTGTCCCTCGGGGGAGAAGACGATGCTCTTTTCGTGGATCTCCTGTGCAGCTTTTGCCACCTCCATGGCGTGGTCGCCGATGCGCTCGATATCAGCGATGGAGTAGAGCAGCGTGTTGAGACTGCGGTTATCCTCCACAGACAGATTCTCGCCGGAGAGTTTCAGGAGATAGGTGCCCAGTGCGTCCTCAAGACGGTCGGTCTCATCCTCCAGGGCGATGACCTTGTCGTAAATCTTCTGGTCATAGTTTTCCACCAACTTCATGGCATAGTGCATGGCGTCGGCGGCATCACGGCCCATCTTGGTAGCCACAGAGTGTGCCTGCTGAACGGCAACGGCGGGGGTAGCCAGCAGACGCTCATCCAGCAGCACAGGGGCCTGATGGACAGGCTCGGCGGGGATGAAGAGGTAGGCCAGCTTCACCAGCAAACCGTTTAACGGCATCAGCACCGCGGTGGCACCCACATTGAAGAAGGTATGGATCACGGCGATGTCCCATGCCTTGGCGGTCTCCGCCAGGAAGGCCCAGTCGATAAAGAGGCCGAGACCATAGAAAATCACGGAGAAGAGGCACACACCCACCACATTGAAAAGGAGATGGACAAGGGCGGTGCGCCGTGCATTGCGGTTGGCACCGATGGCGCCCATCATAGCGGTGATACAAGTACCGATGTTCTGACCCAAGATAATGGGGAGAGCCGCGCCGAAGGTCACCGCGCCGGTGGAGCACAGGCTCTGCAGAATACCTATCGAGGCGGAAGAGGACTGGATCAGCGCCGTCAGCAGCGCGCCGAAGACAATGCCGAGGATAGGGTTGGTGAAGGAGATCATCAGCTGGGCAAACCAGGGCTCGTTCTTTAAGAAAGCCATGGCGTCTCCCATTACATCCATACCGGTCATCAGGGCAAGGAAGCCCAGCGCGATCACGCCGATGCCCTTCTTCTTATCGCTTTTGGCGAACATAAAGAGGGCTGCGCCGATGATGCCCACCAGAGGGGCGAGGGTAGAGGGCTTGAAGAGGCTGATGATGAAGCTGTCGCCCTCCAGACCGGAGAGAGACAGGATCCAAGCGGTAACAGTCGTACCGATGTTGGAACCCATGATAACGCCTACTGCCTGCTTCAGCGTCATAATGCCGGAGTTGACGAAACCCACCACCATGACAGTGGTTGCCGAGGAGGACTGGATGACGGCGGTGACCGCCATGCCAAGCAGGAAGCCCTTAAACACATTGGAACTCATCTTGGCCAGGATGGTCTGCAGCTTACCGCCTGCCTGACGCTCCAGTGCCTTGCCCATGGTATCCATACCGAAAAGGAACAGCGCAAGGCCGCCCAGCAGGGCTACGATGTTAAAAAAATACGATGTCATTTGTTTTGCTTACCTCATTTAAATAAGATTTCCGCAAATTCCGTCTATATACATCATAAAGTAATTTTCGTCAAATTACAAGAAAAAGATTGACAAATTTTGGTTAAAAAGCTGACAATCCCTGTCCGCATTCCGTAAACGGAAGGGCGGACAGGGATTGTGGGAAGCGTTGCTAATGTCGGAGGGTCAGGTGATAGTGTTTCAGATTGGCATCCCGCTTTTTGAGTCGGCGGAAGGCGATGGTGAGGCAGACGACATGCGCCAGAAAGGTCACTGTCCATGTGACAGGGTAGGAGAGATAGATGGTGTTCACCGTGTGGTAGCGGGGGATTTGAAACACAGTGGCGAGAATCACCAGACGCAATCCGCAGGCACCCAGCAGCGTCACCACCATCGGCAGCACCGAGTAGCCGATGCCGCGAATAGAGCCGACAATGGAGTCCATCAGCGCACCGAGGATATAGGGCAGCGCTACAAAGCCGAGACGCACCATACCGGCGGCGATGACGGCGGGAGAGGTACTGTAGATGCCCAGCAATGTTTCGCCCAGCAGATATGCCCCCACACCCAGAACCAGTGCCGTTGTCGCTGCGCACAGGACGCAGCGGATGGCAATGGGCCGGAGCCGCTCCCAGTGGCCTGCACCGTAGTTCTGACTGGTAAAGGCCACATTGGCCTGATAAAAGGCGTTGAAGGCGGCGAGGATGAAGCCCTCAATGTTGGCAGCGGCGGTGTTGCCGGAGATGACCGTTTCGCCAAAGCTGTTAATGGCGGACTGAATGATGACATTGGACAGGGCAAAGGCGGTGCTCTGCAGTCCTGAGGGGATACCGATGGCCGCTACCTGTCTGAGGCGCAGCCTGTCTATGCTCAAAGCACGGAGGTCAAGGCGGATATCGCTCTCCTCGCGGCAGAGGCAGCGCACTACCAGCACTGCCGAGAGGCACTGGGAGATGACCGTGGCCAGTGCTACGCCCGCCACATCCATGGAAAAGCAGATGACGAAAATAAGGTTGAGGCCCACATTCACCACGCCGGAAACCAGCAGGAACACCAGCGGACGCCGCGTGTCACCAATGGAGCGCAGCAGTGCCGCACCAAAATTGTAGACCATGGTGGCAGGCATGCCGAGGAAGTAGATGCGCAGGTACAGCGTCGACAGGGGCAGAATGGCGGGAGGCACCTGCATCAGACGCAGCAGCGGCGCAGCGGCAAAAAAGCCCACCAGCGCCAGAAACAGACCGCTGATGAGAGCCAGAAGCATGGAGGTATGCACCGTGGAGCGGACGGCCTCCCGGTTCTGCGCTCCCACGAAGCGGGCAGCGAGAATGTTGGTGCCTACACTCAAACCAATGAAGAGGTTCACCAACAGGTTGATAAGGGAGGTGTTGGAGCCCACGGCGGCCAGAGAGTTGTCTCCCGCCCAGCGGCCTACCACCACAATGTCGGCGGCGTTGAACAGCAGCTGCAGTATGCCGGAGGCCGCCAGCGGCAGAGCGAAAGTCAGGATCTTCTTCAGCAGCGGCCCCGAGCACATATCAATTTCATGGGAACGGGCAGCATGCAGCTTTCCCACAGACGGTCATCTCCTTTGTGGTATGGTTGAGGCGGAGTTTCCGCTATGGCTCAATATAGCACAACTATATTTCCCTTGCAAGAGGGGAGGGGAAATGATAAAATAGAAAAGAGGTGATGGTATGGAAAAGCAGACCAATGGAACAGTGGTGTCGGTGGCAAAGCAATGGTGGCTGAAGGTCAACACCAAAGCGGTGCGCCTTGGTCCTGCGGACGGTGCTATTTTTCCCCATATCGTGAAGGTGGCCTACACGGTGGAGGGCAGAGAGTACATTAAGCGCAAGTGGTTTCCCGCAGGTTGCCCCACGCCCTTTATGGGCAGCGCCGTAACGGTGACCTATGATGCAGACAAGCCCTCCAAGGCAAAAATTTTTGAATAAAGATAAAACAGAGCATCCCACGGGATGCTCTGTTGTTTTGCCTTAAATATTACAGGAAAAACTGCAGGGAGAGGAAAGCGGCGTAGATACCCAGCAGCACGATACCCTGCCAGCGGGAGAGCTTCTGACGGATGAGAGCAGGGACGGTAAGCAGTACCATCACCAACAGTACTATCGGCAGATCCAGTACCAACGAGGAGTTGATGCCACCGATAGTGCCGGACAGTGGTAGTGCAAAGGGGCTTATGGTAATGGCGGCACCGCTGACCAGCACCAAATTGAAAAGGTTGGCTCCAATAACATTGCCCAGAGAGAGGGAGCCGTGTCCTTTCAAAAGTGCGGTAATAGCAGTAACCAACTCAGGGAGAGAGGTTCCCAGTGCCACAATGGTGAGACCGATGACCTTTTCCGATATCCCCAATGCCTGCGCCACAATGATGGCATTGTCTACCAACAGATTGGCGCCCAGTGCAATGAAGGCTGCACCGACGATCAGTAGCAGGATATCCTTCCCCAGCTTGTCTTTTGTGCCGCTGTGCTCCGACTCCACGGTGTAGTCCTCACCGCTTTGCTCCTCCAGTGCCGCTTCCGTCACGGGAGGCGCTACCTCAGGCGCATCGGCCTTCATTCGCACTACGGTGGCGACCATATACACTACGAACAGTCCCAGCAGTACGATACCGATGGCGCGGGAGAAGGAACCTAAGACATAGGCGGCGAATCCGTAAACAGCGGCGGCAATAAAGAAGAAAACCACCGGAAGTACAAGGCTCTTCCTTGCAGCAATACCGGGTTTCACTGCTACGGTGATAGCGGCAATGAGGGCGGTGTTGCATATGATGGAGCCCAAAGCGTTGCCATAGGCAATGGAGCCACTGCCCATGAGTGCTGCGTCTACAGATACCATTACCTCGGGCAGCGTCGTGCCGATAGACACCACCGTTGCACCGATGAGAATCTCGGGCAGATAGAAGCGGCGTGCGATGCCGGAGGCACCGTCCACGAACCAATCACCGCCCTTAATAAGCAGCGCAAAACCGATGAGGAGCAATAAGATAGGAATCCACATAGACGAGCCTCCTTTGCAGAATGTGTTTTTTATAGTATACCTATAAGGACACGGATTGAATATGGTATTTGCAACAAAATAGAAAACTGCGGACAGCCACGGCGCTGCGGCAGGAGTAAGCGGAGCAGCATAGAAGAAGAGAAAAAAGCGACAGCCTTCAAAGACTGTCGCTTTTTGGCGCAGAAGGAGGGATTTGAACCCTCGCGCGGCTTTTGACCGCCTACTCCCTTAGCAGGGGAGCCCCTTCGGCCACTTGGGTACTTCTGCAGACAGTATAAAATTGGCGGAGAGAGTGGGATTCGAACCCACGGATGCTTTCACACCGCCGGTTTTCAAGACCGGTGCTTTCGACCACTCAGCCATCTCTCCGTATGTGAAAACGCCCTTTTTATCCCAAACGCAGGATATAGAATACCATATCCACCCCCGCTTGTCAAGGTAAAAGCCGCACCCACAGAAAATTTTTTCAAATTTTTTGAAATTAGGGCTTGCAAAATGACAAAAGGTGTGGTACTATAACAAAGCTGTCTGACAGCGCAAGAGAATATCCGGGTGTGGCGAAGTTTGGTATCGCGCTTGAATGGGGTTCAAGAGGCCTTGAGTTCGAATCTCAACACTCGGACCACGACGGAATATCCGCAAGGATATTCCGTCTTTTTTGTTTTGGTGAATTATACTATCAAGTGCAAAGACTGCGGTTAAAAGGTGACCAGATGAAAATATTTGTGAGGTGTGAAGAGTCCTCTCGATGAAAAGGCGTGCAATGAATCAAATTATAGTAGACAAAACCCGCTATGGCGCAGTGCAGCACCGTAGCGGGTTTAGTATTTTGGATAGATTACTCCAGCGGAGCGATGATGACCTCCACGCCGTTGTCGCGGAGATATTTCACATCTTCCGGCGGTGCGGCAGGGTCGGTGACCACGGTGGTCAGCTGCTTGGTCTGACAGATGGGTGCGCTGGCATTGGCGTAGAACTTGGTGTGGTCCAGTGCGGCAATGACGATCTTGGAGCGATCGACGATGGTCTTTTTCAGCATGGCCGTCTCCATAGAGCATTCACGCAGCCCCCAAGAGGGGATGAAGCCGTCGGAGGAGAGAACACACACATCAATGCTGGGGAAGAAAGCCAGTGCCTCGGAGGCGATGATGCCGGCGGTACCAAGCAAATCATATTTAACGATGCCGCCGATGCAATAGATCTGCAGATCGGGGTAACTGCCCAACAACAGAGCAGTACGTAAAGAGTTGGTGAGGATCGTTAGATCCTTACGGTTGGTGAGGAGTTTGGCTACTTCGTGGACCGTTGTACCGTTGTCGATAAAAACGGTGCAGGCCTCGGGGATCTTTTCAGCTACTTTCTTGGCGATAGCCTGCTTTTCCCGCTGACTGCTGTCGGCACGGGAGGTCCAAAGGGGGACTGTTTCCGTGGTGCGCTTCTGATTTGTGCCGTCGATCAATTCAGCACCGCCGTAGATCCTGCGGATTATCCCCTCGGATTCCAACCGATCCAGATCACGGCGGATGGTGGCGATGGAGACACCGAAGGTTTCTGCCAACTCATTGTTGTTAATGTACTGGTTTTGCATCAAAAGATGCTTAATTTGTGTAAGTCTGTCCTGTTTCATTTTGTTGTCCCCACAATACTCAGTAAAATATGCACAGATCAAGCGGTGCATACGGCTAAAGTATAACATCGATCATTTTTCGTGTCAACCTTGCAAAACGAACATTTTATGAAAGAGGTTTACAAAAAATGATCGTTTCAAAAGGTGAAAACGCCGAAAAACAAGGCGTTTTTTGTTCATTTTAGTAGAAAACACTGTAAAAAGAGAAAACAACATTGACAAACGAGCAAATGGGGGCTACACTGAATTTACAAAAAACAAACATGTTTATGAGCGAAACGATCAGAATTTTTGCATAGAAGCAAGAAAGCTGGTCGATGAAAGGATACCCTTATGATAAAAGGTATTGCGTTTGATTTCGATCACACGCTGTATGATCGTGATGCAACATATGAGAAGCTGCTGGACGGGTTTATGGAGTACTTTGCCGAGTACCTGCGAGAGGGTATTACACGGGAAGAGGTATTGGAGACCATTCAGCGTTGTGACAGGACGGGTATTTATAAGGATGCCCATTGGGAAGGAATCTACCGCGATACGCTGGAGAGCGGTATTTTTGCCAAGCATCCTACCTATGAGGTGTATTACGAGGGTTTCCTCGAGAACAATTATCCCGAGAATATCGTGCTGTATGAAGATACGCTCTATGCGTTGGACACTCTGCGGCGGAAGGGATACAAGGTGGGAATTCTCACCAATGGCCCCTCGGCCTATCAGCGCGGCAAAGTGGAGTGGGTGGACCTCCACTACCATGTGGACGCTGTGGTGGTGGGCGGCGATTTGCCTGACCCCAAGCCCCACAAAGATGCCTTTGCTGAGGTTTGCCGCAGGATGGGATGCACCTTGGAAGAATGTGCCTATGTGGGCGACCATCCCATCAATGATGTAGATGGCGCACGAAAAGCGGGCATGACCGGCATCTGGTTCCGCTCTGTTGGAATTTGGTTTCCGGAGATTGAACCGGCAGAATACGCTGTGGATGCCTTGGGCGAGCTGCCTGCGCTGATTGAAAAGATCAACGGCAAACAATAACTGTGTATTTAAGGGACGCTGTGTCCATTAAATAAAAAATTTTTAGGAGGAACAAATATGAAAAGAGCACTTGCATTGCTGCTTGCACTGATTATGGCATTTGGCCTGCTGGCCGGCTGCGGCAGCAAGCCCGCAGACGGTGGCCAGGATGCCGCCGCCGATGCTGGCGCTGAGTGGGACGGCACCATCACCATCGTGCAGTCTTCCGACATCATCGGCTGGGACCCCTGCGCCTCTGCCGATGTCAACACCAAGAACTGCATGAAGAACCTGCTGAACCGTACCTTCGAGACCGATGAGAACCTGAAGGCTATCCCCATCATGGTCGAGAGCTTTGAGCAGTTGGACGATTTGAACTGGACCTTCACTCTGAAGGAAGGCATTAAGTTCTTCGATGGTACTCCTTGTACCGCTAATGACGTGAAGTTCTCCGTCATGCGCGCCCGCGAGACCTCTTCTTCCGGTAAGTCTCTGTATGGCCCCATCGAGGAGTTCAATGTTGTGGATGATCGCACCTTCACCATCAAGACCGCCAACGTCTACAACTCCCTGCCCACCGCTCTGTCCAACACCTCCGGTGCCGTCCTGTCCCAGGCTTGGGTCGAGAAGGCTGATGCCGGCGAGTGCACTTGGGAAGATGTCATGAAGAACGGTGCTACCGGCCGTTACTATCTGGGCGAGCATGTCATCGGTGACCATGTTACCCTGATCGCCAACGAGAACTATTTCGACTATGATACCGACGGCGCTAAGAATAAGCAGCTGATCTTCAAGGTCATCCCCGAGGCCACCACCCGTACCATCATGGTGCAGACCGGTGAGGCTGACGTGAACGTCAACTTCGACACCGTGGCTATGGCTGAGTGCCAGGCCGATCCCAATGTTCAGGTCATCCAGCACGAGTCCTCTCGTATCGACCTGCTGATCCTCAACACCGCTTCCAAGGCATTTGCTGACAAGCGCGTCCGTCAGGCTGTGGCTTTCGCCGTCAACCGTGATGACTGCCTCTCCGTTGGTGCTGAGGGCTACGGCGCTGTGTGCTACAGCTCCCTGTCCCCCTCCACCGAGGGTTATGTGGACAACCCCGCCGGCTACAAGTATGACGTTGAGAAGGCTAAGGCTCTGATGGCCGAGGCTGGTGTCACCTCTCTGGATGTGAAGGCCGCTGTTAAGACCGATGCTGAAGAGCGTATCATGCAGGTGGTTCAGGCCAACCTGAAGGAGATCGGCATCAACCTGACCTTCAGCCGCGTGGACAACACCGTCCTCACTGAGCTGATGGCCAACAACGAGTACGATATGTGCATGAACGCCTATGCACACTATCAGGATCCCGAGCTGTTCTACGGCCGCTATCTGGGCACCACCGGTATCGGCGCTAACAACTATGCACACTATCAGAGCGCTGAGGCTGATGCTGCCATCGCCGCTGCCGCTACCACCGATGCTGCTGTCCGCCAGGCATCCCTGGAGGAGCTGTGCACCATCATCTGTGAGGATGTGCCTTGGGTCGGTCTGTACACCGAGGAGCTGTACTGCCTGGCTCGTGCCGGCGTCAAGGGCGTCAACATGAACCTTGAGACCACTTACTGGTATCACACCATCTGCTATTAAGAGATTGTCTCCGATAGGGACCTTCCCCAAAGAGTAAAACCGTTCATTATGGTGGGGGCGCGACTTCGTGTCCGCCCCCACCACATTCTTTATTTACTGCGATCGTTCGCAGTTCTCCGCTTCGGGCGCCGAAGACACGGTGGCCCATTGACGAATTCAAGAGGAGGCTATGACTTGTGGTTAAGTACGCTCTGAAGCGTCTGCTGTACATGATCCCGGTGACCATCGGCGTTATTTTCGTGGTGTACCTCATCATGTACCTGACCCCCGGCGACCCTGTGGCGTTGCTGTTGGGCCCTGACGCAACGCCGGAACTGATCGAGGAGACCCGCGCTGCGCTGGGTATCAGCGATCCGTTCTTTGTGCAATTTTTTAACTATGTAATCAACCTATTTACCGGACATTTCGGCACTTCCTGGTACACGGGCAATGATGTTTCCCTGCGCCTGTTCAGTGCCATTCCCTACACGCTGATCCTGACGATCCTGGCGCTGGCCTTGGCGTTGATCATTTCGATCCCCATGGGCGTCATTGCTGCCGTCCGTCAGAATAGACCTGCCGACTACGCGGTGAGCTTGTTCGCCATCTGCGGCGTGTCTGCACCTACTTTCTGGGTCGGTATTATGCTGATCCTGCTGTTCAGCGTATATATGGGCATCCTGCCCTCTGCCGGTGTGGATTCGTGGAAGAGCTACATTCTTCCCTCCATCACCATGAGTTTCAACCTTTTGGCCAGTATCACCCGTACCCAGCGCTCCTCCATGCTGGAGGTACTGCGCGCCGACTATATCCGTACGGCAAAGGCCAAGGGTGTCAGCAACCGCATTGCCGTGTACTATCACGCACTGCGCAACGCCATCATCCCCTCCATCACCGTTGCCGGTATCAACTTCGGTACGCTGATGGGCGGCTCTGTGGCTATTGAGACGGTGTTCGCCGTTCCCGGCGTGGGTCGTCTGCTCTCTGACAGTATCAAAATCCACGATACGCCTACCGTCATCGGCTGCATGGTCTTTACGGCCATTACCGTCAGTATCGTCAACCTCATCGTCGATATGCTGTATGCTGCCATCGACCCGCGCATTAAGGCGCAGTATCTGAAGGGAGGTAAGAAGTCATGAACCAGAACCCTGTGAATGGAACTTCCAATGCTGATCTGCGTAAAGCTTATAAGCGTCAGAGTCAGGGACGCGATATCTGGCGTCGTTTCTGCAAAAACAAGATGGCTGTTGCCGCCTTGATTATCCTCAGCATTATCGTGCTGGCCGCCTGCACCGCAGACCTCTTCTGGGACTACGAGCAGGATGCCTGCGCTCTGAATATCTCCGAAAAGCTGCAAAAGCCCAGCCGCGAGCACATCCTCGGCACCGATGAATTGGGCCGCGACATTCTCTGCCGCCTCGTCTATGGTGCCCGCGTGTCTCTGGAAGTGGGTATCGGTGCTGCCACCTTTGCTCTGGTGATCGGTGCCATTCTTGGCTCTATCGGCGGCTATTACGGAGGAAAGGTCGACTCAATTATCATGCGTGTCACCGATGTCTTGCTGGCAATACCGGGATTATTGCTGGGTATTGCCATCGTCAGCGCCTTTAAGCCTACGGTGTTCTACATGGCATTGGCCTTCGGTATTTCGTATGTGTCAAAGTTTACCCGCATTATCCGTTCTGCCATTTTGAGTATTCGTGATCAGGAGTATGTGGAGGCTGCCCGTGCCATCGGCGCAAAGGATCATGTCATTATTCTGCGTCACATCCTGCTCAACTGCATGGCACCCATCCTTGTGCAGTACGCACTGTGCATCGGCACCCGTATTCTCAGCGTGTCCACACTGAGCTTCATCGGTCTGGGCATTCAGGCACCTACCCCCGACTGGGGCAGCATGCTGGCAGGCGCACGCGCCTACATCCGCGGCAATACCTATCTGGTCATGGGCCCCGGTCTTGCACTGCTGCTGACCATCAGCTCGTTCAATATCATCGGTGATGGTATCCGTGACGCGCTGGATCCTCGTCTGAAGAAGTAAGGAGGCAAGCATGGAAGAAAAGAAAATCACCTCCGAGAATGAGGAAATGTTGAATATTAAAAACCTCGTTGTCCACTATGAGACGGACGAGGCGCTGGTCAAGGCCATCAACGGCATTGATTTGGTGATTAAACACGGTAAAGCCCACGGCCTCGTGGGAGAGACGGGCGCAGGTAAGACCACCACCGCCCTGTCTATTCTGAACCTTGTCCCCGATCCTCCGGGAAGAATTGTCTCCGGCGAGATCACGCTGGATGGTGAAAAGCTCATTGCCGAGCTGCCTCTTACCGATGAAGAGCGTGAAAAGCTGAAGGCAGAGGGCAAGCTTCCCCCTTGCGCTCCTGCTAAGACGGAGCGTGAGTTTGAGCATATCCGTGGTGATAAAGTGGCCATGATCTTCCAAGATCCCATGACGGCGCTAAACCCCGTGATGACCGTGGGCGATCAGATTGCTGAGTCCATTCGTCTCCATCAGGGTTTGGATAGAGCTGCGGCTGCAGAGCGCGCCAAGGAGATGCTGGAGTTGGTGGGTATTCCCGGCATCCGCGCCAATGAGTATCCCCATCAGTTCTCCGGCGGCATGAAGCAGCGTGTCATTATCTCTATGGCCCTGGCCTGCAATCCCCGCTTGCTGATCGCTGACGAGCCTACCACTGCACTGGATGTGACCATTCAGGCACAGGTGCTGGATCTGATGCGTGAACTGCGCGATAAGTTCGATATGGCACTGCTGATGATCACCCACGACTTGGGTATCATTGCTGAGATGTGCGATGAGGTCTCTGTTATGTATGCCGGTCGTATCGTGGAACACGGTACGTTGGAGGACATCTTCGACAACACCAGCCATCCCTATACCCAGGGTCTTTTCAACTCCATCCCCAACATTGAGGATAGAAAATCCGACCTTAAGCCCATTCGCGGCTTGATGCCCGATCCTGCCAACCTGCCTGCAGGCTGTGCCTTCTGCCCCCGCTGTGATTACGCTACGGAGCGCTGTGCAGTGGAGAAGCCTGATAAGGTTTGGCTCAGCGACACCCACTGTGTGGAGTGCCACCTGTATCAGCAGGGCGACACGGCGAAAAAGCTGTAAAGGAGGAACGAATGATGAGCAATACGACAGAAAATCGCGATATCCTGTTGGAAGTTCGCAATCTTAAGAAGTATTTCAAGCGTTCCGACGGCTATCTCCATGCAGTGGACGATGTGAGCTTTACGCTGGAGCGAGGTAAGACGCTGGGTATCGTGGGTGAGTCCGGCTGCGGCAAGTCCACCACGGGCCGTGCCATCCTTCGTCTGACAGAGCCCACCTCCGGTGAGGTGCTCTTTGAGGGCGTAGATGTTACCAAGCTCAATAAGGAAGAGATGCGCAAGATGCGTACGGAGATGCAGATCATCTTCCAGGATCCCTTCGCCTCTCTTGATCCTCGTCAGACGGTATCTCAGGCCATTGAGGAGCCTCTGCGTCTCAACGGCATCATTAAGGATAAGAAAGAGCGCTTTGCCCGCGTCATGGAGCTGATGGAGACGGTGGGTCTTGCCGAGCGTTTGGTGAACACCTATCCCCATGAGTTGGACGGCGGCCGCCGTCAGCGTATCGGTATCGCCCGTGCACTGGCCATGAACCCCAAGTTCATCATCTGCGATGAGCCTGTGTCGGCACTGGATGTATCCATTCAGGCACAGATTCTGAACCTGATGAAGAAGATCCAGCGTGATATGGGTCTTACCTATATCTTCGTCACCCACGATCTGTCGGTCATCAACCACTTTGCCGATGAGATCGCCGTCATGTATCTGGGCCGTATGGTGGAGAAAGCACCCACTGAGGAGCTGTTCAATAACCCCCTCCATCCCTACACGAAGGCACTGCTCTCCGCGATCCCCGTTCCCAGCATCCATCGTAAGCGCGAGCGCATCACCCTGCAGGGCGAGGTGGGCTCTCCCATCAATCCCAAACCCCAGTGTCGCTTCGCAGGACGCTGCCCCAACGCCACGGAGGCATGCTTTGCCAGCGAGCCGCCTTTGGTAGAGGTATCGAAAGACCACTTTGTGGCCTGCCACCTGTGCAAATAATCTAACAGAAAAAAGGGGTGTAAAATTTGCCCCGAAAGGATCAACATATGAGCAAGTATGAATTCAGATACCTCTCTCAGGAGGATATCCTTTCTCTGAACATCCCCTATGAGGATGTGATCGATGCCGTGGAAAAGGTCATGAGCGAGTTTGGCAAGGGCACTTGCCAACTGCCTGTAAAGGTTCATGTCAACTCTCGTCCCGGCACATATATCAACGCCATGCCCGCCTATGTAGGCGGCGAGAAGGAAGCGCAGGGCATGAAGTGGGTGGCCGGCTATCCCGAGAACCGCGGTAAGGGTCTGCCTGTCACTTGGGGCTTGATGGTGATGAATGATTGTGATACCGGCGCTGTCACCGCTGTGATGGATGCCCGTTGGATCACCGCTATTCGCACCGCCGCCGTGACCGCTGTCACCGCCAAGTACTGCAAGGTGAAGAACACCCGTGCCATGACCATCATCGGCGCCGGTGAGCAGGGTAAGTGGAACGCCCGTCTTTTGAAGATGGTGATCCCCGAGCTGGAGAAGATCTATGTGGGTGATCTCTATCCCGCCGCAGTGGAGGCCTATCTCAACAAGATGCGCCCCCTCATGCCGGAGGTGGAGTTTGTCCCCATCTACACCGATGAAGAGCGTCAGGCTGCCATCGATGATTCTCAGATCCTGCTGACGGCTACTCAGCGTGGCGATAAGCCTCTCATCTACTGCGAGATGCTCCACAAGGGTATGCTGGGCATTCCTCTGGAGTCCACCGCTTGGGAGGGCAAGACCTACACTCGCTTCGCCGACCGCTTTGTCTGCGATGACCGCAATCTGGTGGATACCTACCTCAAGGACGGTAAGTATACCGACGGTCTGCCTCCTGTGGAGGATCAGCTGATTTTGGGCGACATTATCAACGGTGTCGTGCCCGGTCGTGTCAGCGAGGAGGAGTTTGTCATTACCTCCAGCCATGGTATCGCACTGAGCGATGTGGCTGTGGGCAAGATGATTTTGGAGAAGGCTGAGGCTCAGGGCGTTGGCACCATGCTGACGCTGATGGAAGAGAACGATATTCTGCGCTAAGGTGAGCATTTGCCACCGCCGAAAGGAAGTGCGCCGGTATGATTGATATTAAACTGGTAGGTTTGGATCTGGATGGAACGCTGCTGGACGATGATCGAAAGATCCGTCCCCGCACCATTGAGGCGTTGCGTTCAGCTGCAGAGAACGGCATCAATCTGGCTGTCATCAGTGGGCGAAATTTCTTGGCTGTTCCAGCGGAGATCCGTGGGTTATCCTTCATCCGCTATTATGTGCTGTGCAACGGCGCAGCCATCTATGATGCGTGGGAGGATAACATGCTCTACCGCGCGGATATCCCGCTGGATGAGGCCATTGAGATTTACCATGCACTGGAGCAGGAGGATGTGTATTACGACTGCTATCTCAGCGATGGTGCGTGGACGCAGCAGAGCCACTTTGACCGCATTGACGAGTTTGTCCCTGTGGAGTCCCACCGCGCCTTCCTAAAGGTCAGCAGAACACCATTTCCCAATCTCTGCGAAGCACTCAAGCAGCGGGGAAAGCCCGTGTGGAAAGTGCAATCCATTTATAAGGACACCGCCACCCGTGATAAGGAGATGGCGCGTTTGCAGGCGCAATTTCCCCAGTATAGCCTCTGTACGGCCTATTCCTACAATTTGGAATTCAATGTACCCGAGGCCAACAAGGGCGATGGCTTAATGCAACTGGCGAGGATTCTCGACATCCCACCGGAGCAGGTGATGGCCTTTGGCGATGGCGGCAATGATGTGACCATGCTGAAAAACGCCGGAACAGGTATTGCCATGGGCAACGCCTCCACTGCCGCCAAAGCGGCTGCCAACTATATCGGCCCTACCAATACGGAGGACGGCGTAGCGCAGGTGTTGGAAGCAATGGTCAACTGGAAAAAACTATTACATCAGGTATAAATCGTAAAATGTTGTCCCAAAGGGGGACTACGGAGGAAACATGAAAGGCAGTATTGCAATTTTGGGCGGCGGTAACGGCGCTCATACCATGGCGGGCGATTTGGCTCTGCGTGGTTATTCTGTGCGTATGTATGAGGACGCGGCTTTTATTGGAAAGCTGAGTGTCCTACAGGAGACACTGACCATCCGCTGCAGCGGACAGATCAGCGGCAACGCCAAGATCGAGATGTTGACTGATGACATGGCAAAGGCAATCGATGGCGTGAAGTTCATCGCCGTGGTGACACCCTCTACAGCGCACCTGTCTGTGGCGAAGAAACTGAAGGGCTTGGTAAAGCCTGAGCAGGTGATCTTAATCTATCCCGGCGGCTTCGGTGCGCTGGAGTTTAAGAAGGTGCTGGGTGAGGAGTGTCCCGTCATTGTGCAGACCAACAATCTGCCCTATGACACCCGCTTGAATGGCCCTGCCTCCATCTACTGCTCCGGCATGAGCCCCGTCAGCGTAGCTATGTTCCCCGCTGATGCCGACAAGGGGATTTTGGAGGAGGTCATGGACATCTCGCCTTTTGACAAGGTGTACCAAGATGTATTGGAGAGCGACCTCTCCTTGGTGAACCCCTCCGTCCACTCCGGCCCGTGCCTTATTAACATCGGTGCTATTGAGCAGCAGGCACTCCGTGGGCAGTTCTGCATGTACGAGCATTTCACCTTCAGCGCTGCCAAGATCGACTGGGCCATCGATGCCGAGCGTAAGGCGGTGGGCGCTGCCTTTGGCTACAAACTGACCCCCTTGGAGGACTTCTGCGAGCCCAAGGACGGCGTGCTGAAATGGCAGGATATTTATCAGAAGATGCACGGCGCGCCGGAACTGACCCCCATCACGGGTCCTGACAGTATTTGGAACCGCTACTTGACGGAGGACTGCCCCAACGGCCTTGTGCCTTGGAGCGAGCTGGGTAAGCTTTGCGGTGTGCCCACCCCTACCATGGATGCCATCATCAGCATCTATTCCCTCGTCCACGAGCGGGATTGGCGCGGCACCGGCATCGGTCTTGATACCCTCGGCCTCGACGGCATGAGTGTGGCGGAGATCCACAACTATCTCAAGACGGGAAAGAAAGCATAAACCAATAACGGTACCTCCTAATTCCGTTTTCCATAGTGCCAAAACTACAGAGAGCGGCTCACATTGTGGGCCGCTTTCTGTAGTTGAAAAAGGAATTGTCACAAGGGAGAGAGGACTGTTATAATGAAGAAAAATGCCAAGGAGGAGAACTCCATGAACTATTATCTTGGCCTCGATCAGGGAACAACGGGTGTGACCGCCATCCTATTTGACAAGCAGTGGCGACAGGCAGGGCGGGGCTACCGCGAGATTCGGCAGATCTACCCCCAAGGAGGTTGGGTGGAGCATGATGCCATGGATATTTGGCACGCCGCCTGCGCGGCAGTGCAGCAAGCACTCCGCGCCGCCGATGCCGCGCCCAAGGACATCCTCGCCATCGGCCTTGACCACGAGGGCGAGAGCGTCATGCTGTGGGACAAGGTGACGGGTACACCCCTACACAACACCATCGTGTGGCAGGATCGCCGCACGGCGCAGATGGCGGAGGAGATGGCGGCAAAGCATGGCGAGTTTATCCGCAGCCGTACGGGACTGGCGGTGGATTCCTATTTCAGCGCCTTGAAGCTGCGGTGGCTGCTGGATAATGTGCCCGAGGCCCGCGAAAAATTGTCGCAGGGTCGATTGCTGGCGGGCAATATGGACGCGTGGCTGGCGTGGAATATCACGGGCGGCGCCCATGTGACGGATCCTTCCACCGCCTCCCGCACCATGCTGATGAATCTCCGTACCTGCCAGTGGGATGAGGAGATTTTGAGCCTGCTGGAGATCCCCCGCGAGATTTTGCCCGAAATTTCCGATAGTGCCGCGATGTTCGGCAATGCCGATCCACAGCGGTTTTGCGGGATTTCTGCACCCTTGTGCGGACTTTTGAACGATCAGCAGGCAGCGCTCTTTGGACAGAACTGCTTTGAAAAGGGTGGTGTAAAGACCACCTACGGTACAGGCTGCTTTATGCTGATGAACACGGGAAGTAAGCCCGTGATCTCAGAAAACGGCTTGGTGACCACCGTTGGCTGGCGCTTGAATGGTGAGACTACCTACGCCCTCGATGGCGGCATCTACATCTCGGGGGCGGCTACACAATGGCTGCGGGATGGGCTGAAAATTATTTCCTCTGCCGCGGAGACGGAGGGGATGGCTTATGCTGCGGGCGACAATGGCGGCGTGTATTTTGTGCCTGCGTTTACGGGACTTGCTGCCCCTTATTGGGACTCCTACGCCCGCGGCATGATGATCGGCATTACAGGGGGCACGACCCGTGAGCAGATCGTGCGGGCAACGCTGGAGTCCAGCGCCTATCAGGTCTGTGATCTTCTCAAAGTAATGGAGCGTGATGCAGGCGCTGCCATTACCGCCATGCGCTGCGACGGCGGCGCGGTGGCCAACGGATTTTTGATGCAGTTCCAAGCGGATATTTTGGGTATCCCCCTCCATGTGCCGAAGATCACTGACACTACGGCGCTGGGTGCTGCCTTCATGGCGGCTATTGGCGGTGGATTCTACCGCCGCGCCGAGGAGTTGCGGAACTGTTGGCAACTGGAGCGCACCTATGAGCCGAAGATGAGCCTCGATCAGCGTGAGGCACTGCTGGAGCGCTGGCACAGCGCCGTAGAGCGGGCAAAAGGGTGGGAACGCTGATAAGAAGGAAAATGATTTTTCCATAACGAATATAATAGATATATCTTAGCAGGGGGAGAGACTCTCTGCTGCAGATATATTAGGTAGGTATCAGCATAAAGAATCCCACCTGAACTGTCAGGTGGGATTCTTACTTTAAACAGAAATTTTTGAAAATTTAAGGAGGGAATCTCAACACTCGGACCACGACGGAATATCCGCAAGGATATTCCGTCTTTTTTTGTTTGCCTCGATTCTTAAGAACGCAAGGCCTCTTGCAACAGAACAACAGGACGGCGGAGGCCGTCCTGTTGTTTGATTTCTTGTACCTCACCGTCCGCTGTCGAGGCGGCGGAGGAGCTGTTCGGGATTGTCGGCATAGGCAAGGGCAGTGTCCCGAGAGATGATGCCTTCACGGAGCAGTACAAGGATAGACTGATCCATGGTGCGCATACCGCTGTCACTGCCGGCAGCCATGGCCGCGGCGATCTGGTGCGTTTTGTTTTCCCGGATCATGGTGCGCACAGCATTATTGAGATGCAGGATCTCAAAGGCGGGCACCAGCTGACCGTCTACTGTGGGCAGCAGCTGCTGGGATACCACCGTTTTCAGCACGGCACTTAATTGCAGGCGGATCTGCTCCTGAGATTCAGCGGGAAAGGCATCAATAATGCGGTCAATGCTGTTGACAGCGCCGCGGGTGTGGAGAGTACCCAGGAGATAGTGGCCCGTCTCCGCCGCCGTCATGGCAGTGCGGATGGTCTCCAGATCCCGCATCTCGCCTAGCTGGATCACATCGGGAGCCTGACGGAGGCAGGCCCGGAGGGCGGAGAGATAGTTCTCCGTATCCACAGCGATCTCCCGCTGGCTGACAATGCTCTGCTGATTGCGGTGCAGGTATTCGATGGGGTCCTCCAGTGTGATGATATGGCAGGGACGGCTGTGGTTGATGCGGTCCACGATACAGGCCAGGGTGGTGGACTTACCGCTGCCGGCGGTGCCGGTCACCAGTGTCATGCCGGAGGTGTTGTCCGCCAGAGCCATGACCTCCTCGGGAATATGGAGGCTGCGGTAGTCGGGGATGGTAAAGGCCACCACACGGATAACGGCGGCCACAGAGCCCCGCTGCCGGTAGGTGTTGACGCGGAAACGAGCCAGACCCGCCACGGAGAAGGAGAAGTCGTCATCTCCCGTCTGGAAAAAGGAGGTAATGCTGCGTTCAGCCAGCACATACAGTTCTTTGATAAGACTCTCACCGCGAGAGGGGACAATACGCTCACTTTCCAGAGGGCGGAGCTGTCCCTCCTGTTTTACCGACACCGGTGCGCCGGTGACCAGAAAGAGGTCGGAGGCACCGCTGTGAGCGGCCTCGGTCAAATAATCCAGTAATGTCACAGTTCATTCCTCCTTGGTTCCTCCGCCGTCCCAGACGGGGAGTGAGTCGTCCGCCACCCACTGGGCAGTGGAGATGGATTGCCAGCGATAGATGGTGTAGTCGGTGCCGTTTACCGCCACCTCTACCGCCAGCAGCTGGGTGTCGCTGATAGGACAGCCGTAGCGGTAAGTGCCCTTTTCCGTTACGGTGACGGCGGCGGGTACCTCCCCTTGCCGCAGACGGGCGAGGATCGCCTCAGCCTCGGCATCGGCAGCATAGTAGTGGTAGGTGGCAGCGGCGGCCTTGTCGCTGAGGCGCGCATCGGCCTGGGCAGTGGAGAGAGAGAGCAGGGCGAATACCGTCAGACACAGCACCGCAAACACGGTGATGAGGCTCACTGCCCCAATTGCCACAGGGGGGGCAAAGCTGTTTTTTCTCCTCACGGTACCACCTCCTGCCACGCCACCGACAGGGTGCCCTCCACTGTGTCCGCAGCGGTGACGGTAATGGTGGCCCGCCCCAGCAGGGCGGTGCGCTGGGTAATGACAGCGGTGAGATGGAAGTGTTCTCCCTCCATGACCCAGCCCTCCGCCGTCACGGTTCCGCCGAGCTGTTGGGCGGTTTTATGGAGGTCGCCGCGGGTGCTCTTGAGGATCTCAGCGGCGGATTGCGCCACGGTGAGGGCCTCATCCCGGGCTGCCCCGTGACGGGAGGCAATATCGGACCGGACGAAGGCCTGCAGACAGATGACGGCGGCAATGGCAAATACCAGCAGCATCAGCACCTGCTCCAAAAGGGCCAGCGGTGCACGGCTTCTCATGGTGCCACCTCCTGTCCACGGAGATGGAGGGTAAAGGTCTGCTCTGCCACTGTCAGATGGAGAAGCGACCCCTCCTGCCGAACGGTAAAATCCTCAGCAGGGAGGATCTTCGATCCGTCATGGGGGGTGAGATTGGCCCCTGCCACGGTGAACAGCTCCATGAGCCATCCCTCGTGGCAGTAGATTTGGGTGTGGAAGGGGAGTCCGTCGATGGTCTCAGCAATCACAAGGCTGTCGCCGTCGCCGAAAGAGGCAACGGTCACAGCGCTGCCGCTTTGGGCCTGATGGACTTTGGTGGTGAGATACTGCACCGCCGTGCGGCGCTCATAGCTTTGGCTGTCCCGGGCGGTGAGCCGCTCGTAGACATTGGCACCGCCCAACAGCACCGCCAACAGGGCGACAGAAAACACCAGCAGCATCAGCAGCGCTGCCAGAGAGGATATGGCGTGATGGGAGCGGTGTTGCGTCATGGGTCAGTCCCTTTCCAGTACAGTGATATCGGGCATGAGGTTGTTGGCGAAGATGTCGTAAAAGACCAGGTAGCGGTCCTCCTGGATCTGCACGCCGTAATGCTCCTGCAGGTACTCCAGAGTGGGAGGGTAGACACCCTCGGCGGCGTAGCAGGCCACGGCGGCACGGCGCAGCGCCGTCTCCAGCTGCTGCCTGCCCTCCTCCCCGTGGCGGGTGCCCACAGAGCGGAGGGAAAAGACAAACACAAGGATACAGGCTGCGGCGGCAAGGATCGCCAGCCATCGGATGGCGACGGAGGTGAAATGGGAGTGTCTCTTCATAGCGTTCACCCGATTGCTGTCATGATTTGCATGAGGGGCAGCATCACCGAGAGGAGGATGAGACCCACCAGTATGGACATCAGCGCCACCAATCCGGGCTCAATGCGTCCTGCTGCGGTGGCCAGTGCCTCCTCTGCCTCGTCACTGAGACGGCGGGAGAGCTGCTGCATGGCCTCATCGCCGCTGCCGCTGCGCACACCCGTCTCCAGCAGGCGGCTCTCACTGGCGGAGAGAATGGCGGCATTTCGCAGGGAAGCAGGGAGGCTGCCGCCGCCGTCCAGCTCGGTGAGGCAGGCCTGGGCTCTTGCGGCGAAAGCAGGGATATCCTCTGTCAGCTCCATGGCCAGTGTCACGGCCTCTGTCTCGGTGAGCCCGCTGTGGAGGCCCATGGCCAGCGCCTGTACAAAACGGGCGGTGTTGAGACGGCGGCTGACACCCCGGTCCCCCTGTATCCGCCGCCAAATGGCGGCGAGGGATTTGCGCAGTCGCTTCGACAGAGCGATGACAGCGGCGAAGAGGAGCACCAGTGCCAGCAGGCACAGCAGCCACGGCAGGGCACTGCGGAGGGCATTGCCTGCGGTAAGGAGCGCACCGGCTACGCCGGTGAGACTGCTGCCCAGTCGGGCGTAGACATCGTTGAACACAGGGAGAACCCATACCAGCAGCACCAGTACCACCACCAGCATCACCGCCAGGAGAAGGGTGGGGTAGAGAAGGGTGGTTTTCAGCTGCCGCAGCAGCCGTCCGCGGCTGTCGTAGTATTCGCCCAATGCCCGAAGGGTGGATTCCGTCTTTCCCACCTGCTCCCCTACAGAGAGGAGAGAACAGGCGTAGTGGGGCACCACACCACTGTGGCGGAGTGCGCGATGAAGAGGCGTGCCCTCGTCACAGGCACGGGACAGAGAGGCAAACAGGGAGGAAAAGACAGTGTCAGAGGTGTCGTCCGAGAGCAGCGCAAAGGCATCTCCCCCGCCGATGCCGGCGGCGAAGAGATTGCCCAGCTCCCGAAACAGGAAGCTCAGCTCTTCATTTGTCATCTGACGCTGCTTCATAGAAACCTCCAGAGGTTGAGATGGAATATCAATAGAAATACTTGGCCGAGTAGTTGGCACCGTTGCCGATGTAGGCGAGAATATCGGCGCTGCTGTTCCCCGACGAGGCAAAGGTGGGATCCATCCGCTGCCATGCCGTGCCGTCAAACCAGATGACGCCGTCTACCCAACCGCTGCCGTCCACCCAGACACTGATCCAGGCATGGTAGGCAGAGCCGGCGTAACCCACCACCAGCTTGCAGGGAACGCCCTGTGAGCGGAGCATACCGGTCATAACGGCGGCGTAGTCGAAGCAGATCCCCTGTTTCGTGGCCAGTACATTGTCCAGCACAGGGAGATAGCCGCTCTTGACGGAGGCGGCGAGGGCGGTGTCGTAGGAGATATTGGCTACCACATAGTCATATACTGCCTCCACCTTCTCCAGTGTGTCGCTGCAGCCGTCGGTGAGGTAGGCGGCCATGGACACGGTGTCGGGGGCGGCATCGTAGTTGACATACTGGTTGGAGTGGAGGAAGGGTTCAAATTCGTTGTGGAGGGCGGCATAGAAAGAGGCACCCAGTACGGCGGCATACTTGCTGTCCACCACATTCTGATAGAGTGTCACCTGATACGAGCCGCTGCCATCGGAGAGGGGGAAGGCCGTCCACTGTCCCGGAGTGAGATTGTAGGTATAGGTGGTATAGCTCTCCACCCGTACCTTCAGCCGCGAGGAGGTGTCGGCGGTGTAGCGCACCATCACATAGCCGGAAGCGGCGTTAGAATAGTCGATAACGGCCACATCGTTCTGGCTTACCTCGATACCCGGGGCGCTGACGGTGACGGACATAGGTACGGCAGGCGGCGAGGCGGTGAGCGCCTCTGCCTCTTTGGCGGTGTCTGCGTCCTCAACGACCACCGAATCGGCCACTGCCTCCTGGGGGATCTCCCCGGTGGGAGCAGCCTCCGTCTCGCCGTTGTCCTGTGATACGGCGGGAGGATCCTCCGGCGGGGTATCATCGGCAGGGACACTGCCGCAGGCGGCGAGGCTCAGTACCAGCCCCAGAGCCAGCAGAAGAGAGAATAGTTTTTGCAGGGTGCACAGAGTACGCATGGTTGTTCACCTCGTCATAGTTATAATGCCGCAAAAGAAAATGTTTTGCAAGAAAAGTCTTGAAATTAGGTGTGCATTGGCGTTATGATAGAAAAGTAAAGTCCAATTTAGCGGAAGGAGGGGTGAGCCTGTGGCACAGACGGTAAAAATTTGTATGTTGGGCGGATGTTCCGTGTCCTGCGGCGGGCGTTGTATCGACGACAATGCCAACCGTATGAAGAAGGTGTGGCTGTTGTTGGCTTACCTCATCTGCAACCGCAAGCGGCATATTACGCAGGAGCAGTATTTGACGCTGCTGCAGGGTGCCGGAGGGGAGAGCTCTGCTGACCCCGGCGGTAAGCTCAAGGCTATGTTCTACCGTGTGCGCACTATGCTGGCCCCTGTGCGGGGTACGGAGGCCGCGGAGTGGATCGTCCGTGGTGAGAGTGGTTACGGTTGGAATAAGGAAGTGCCGGTGTGGCTGGATGTGGAGGAGTTTGAGTCCCTCTGCCGCCGCGGCGCTGTAGCGGAGGATGGAGAAAACCGTCTTGAGATCTACCGTGAGGCACTTTCCCTCTACTGCGGCGACTTTCTGCCCAAGCTCTCCATGGAACCCTGGGTCATGCCGCTGAACGCCTATTATCATCGTATGTACCTCGACACAGCGGAGGAGACACTGTCTCTGCTGCTGGAGAAGGGGGAGTATACCGAGGCGGCCCAACTGTGTGAAAAGGCCATTGCCCTGGAACCCTACAGCGAGGAACTGTACAATTGCTATATGCGCGCCCTCATTGCCCTGGAGCGCCGCAGCGATGCGGTCCGCGCCTATGAGGAGATGAGTGAGGGGCTGTTCTCTTCCTTCGGTGTGATGCCCTCAGACGAGAGCCGCAGGCTCTACCGGGAGGCCATGCGGGAGGCCGCCATGCCGGCGGTGGACGGTACCGCTATCCGCGATCATCTCAGCGAGAAGAGTGATCGGGGCGGCGCCATGCAGTGTGAATATGACTTCTTCCGTCTCGTCTATCAGATGCAGGCCCGCAGTATCGCCCGCAGCGGCGAGGTGGTGCATATCGCCCTGTTCTCTATCCACGGTCACCGCGGGAAGGAGTTGCCCCGCCGCAGTCTTGATCTGGCGCTGAATAATCTGGAAGAGCTGCTGCTGAGCAATCTGCGGCAGGGAGATTTGGTGTCCCGCTGCAGTGCCTCTCAGGTGGTGGTGATGCTGCCGCAGGCCAACTACGAGAACGCCGTGATGGTCTGTCAGCGTTTGGAGAAGGCCTTTGAACGGCGCTATCCCCACTCTCCGGCAAAGCTTCACTTTACAGTGCAGCCCCTGGAGCCCAGGGAGAACAAGTAACAGATAGTCCCAAGGGGAGTCGATACCGGTGGTATCGGCTCCCTTGTTGTATTATCGGGGCAGAATGCCATCCAGCACGGCCTGTACCACCAGGCGCAGATCCTTCTGGTTACCGGTGCAGGTGGAGAGGGTGAGAACATGGTCCTGGGCCGTGACGGAGAGGGGCATGGTCACGCTGGATTGGGTCAGATAGTTGGCAATGGCGTGTTCCCGGGCGGCATCGTCGGCAAAGGAGAGGCGGTAGGTGTCGGAGGAGATAGAGGCCTCGTAGCACGCGAAGACGGCATAGCGCAGCACCGCGCCGTCAATGGCAATGTAGAGATAGGGGAAGGTCTCCGGCACATCCTGCCACTGGTATTTATGCAGTTCTGCAAACATGGAGCCGTCCGCCATACTGTGACCGTAGACGATGGTATTGAAGTCGGTGAAGTCGGGGCTGTTGTGCTGCTCGAGGAAGATGGAGCCGGCCACATTGGGGCTGCCATCCCAGGCGTGATAGAGATAGTCGATGTTGTCGTGGCTGCGCATAAGGGGATAGGAGATGACGCTGCCGGGGATGTGAAGCCAGCCCAGCACATCGGTGTTGGTTTGCCGCAGCGCAGTGATGTCCACCGTCTGCAGGAAGGCGTCGGCCTGGTCAAGAGAAAAGGCGGGCAGGGCAGGCAGGGAGGATACCGGTGGCGTTGCCGCTGCAGGGACAGACGCCTCCTCGGTGATCTGGCTCTGTGCCATGGCGGCGGCCATAGCCTCTTCATAGATGGCCCGGGCTTTGCGTTTATCCAGTGTCTGCTCCACCATCAGACCGGTGGTAACGATAAAGGTCACAGCCAGCAGAAAGCTGACAATACGGCGCAGTTCTCCTTTTCTCATGGGAGAGCCTCCTCTCATAGACAAAGTGGTATTCTTGAGGAGAGTATAGCATCACGGGGTGATAAAACCGGTGATATTTTTCTGTTTTCCTTTCAAAAAACGCAAAAAACGGATAAAGGCGCAGAAAAACAAATGCGTCCCGAGGGGTTGCCTCGGGACGCGTTTGTTTTGAGGAGGATAGAGCATTTCGTTTTATAGAGCAGGTTTTATGCTTCCGTATCCTTCTTGCGGCGCAGACCTGCAAGGACCAGGCCGGAGCCGGAGACGGCGGACAGAGTCAGCAGCACTGCGGAGAGATCGCCGGTCTGAGGAACGGCGGCCAGAGGCACCTCCTCATCGAGAATGTCGATCACCTCTCCGCTGCCGGAGGGAGCTACCGGCTCACCGGAAGAGACCACAGGGGGCTCGACGGAGACGGGGTAGGCAACGGTGACGGTGGCAGCGGCGGTGCCCGTTTTCACCTCGTCGGACTCGGCGCTGTCGTCTACCAGATCGTTGTCATCCCAGCTGATATCCACGCTGTTGGTAAGGATACCGCTTTCCTCTGCAACAGAGGTGGGGTGATATTCGATGGTCTCACCGGGGCTGAGCATACGGATGGCACCGCTGAGGCCCACCAGATCATCATGGATCACCACATTGTAGGCCACATAGTTGCTGGTGTTGGTGACGGTAATGGTCCAGGAGATGGTCTCGCCAATGTCGTAGACATTTTTATCGGCGGACTTGGTCACGCTCACAACGGGGTCGAAGTCGATAAGGGGAAGGGCAGGTTCGCTGTTCTGTGTTGCGAAGACCAGCTGCATGGTGCTCAGAGACAGCACCAGAGCCAGGATCACCGTAAGGATCTTCTTACTGTACTTTCTTGTGTTAGCCATTATTTCGTTCTCCTTTTCACGATTATTTGGGGGACGAAATATCGGCAGCCGCGCCGCCATAGTCGGGGGAACCGTAGGCCGCTTGCTTTGCGTCCCGCCCTTTCGGACGGTTTGCCGTTTTCGGATATTTCTTGTTAGATTTGTGTTTCTGGGGTGCCGGGATACGGGTGGGAGTGGATCATCCGGATACACCCCTCCTTTCATAATACGCGCGCTGCGCTTTCTTTACCTATGTTATACCATGCCCCAGTAACAAAACCGGTGATATTTTCCTGTTTTTCTTTCAAAAAAACAAAAAACTTTATAACCGAAAAAGAAGGTGCCCCGAGATCACTCGGGGCACCTGTATTGCATTGGGGTGGATAGTGACTCCCTATGCCCTGAAGAGTTTCTTACGCCTCCTCGTCCTTCTTGCGGCTCAGACCCACAAGGGCCAGACCGGAACCGGAGAAGGTGGACAGGGCCAGCAGCAGGGTGGTGAGGTCGCCGGTCTGAGGAACGGCAGCCAGGGGCACATCCTCATCGATGATGTCGACCAGACCATCGTCATCGGAGGGAGGATTGTAATAGGGAGGCTGAGGATCGGGAACGGGGACGGGGATGGGCTCGGGATCGACGGGAGGCTCAGGATCGACGGGAGGCTCGGGATCGACAGGAGGCTCGGGATCGACGGGAGGCTCGGGATCGACGGGAGGCTCAGGATCGACGGGAGGCTCGGGATCGACGGGAGGCTCAGGATCAACAGGAGGCTCGGGATCGACGGGAGGCTCGGGATCGACGGGAGGCTCGGGATCGACGGGAGGCTCAGGATCGACGGGAGGCTCGGGATCGACGGGAGGCTC
>JAFQCJ010000035.1 GCA_017416445.1 Oscillospiraceae bacterium
AGCTGGGGACGCTTCTCCAGCACGGTGACATCGTGACCAAGTTTATTGAGATA
Source organism: Oscillospiraceae bacterium (assembly GCA_017416445.1). Taxonomy (GTDB): domain Bacteria; phylum Bacillota; class Clostridia; order Oscillospirales; family Oscillospiraceae; genus Vescimonas. The sequence goes on from JAFQCJ010000035.1 coordinate 54, forward strand.
GTAAGCAGCGGTGAGACCGCAGGGGCCGGAACCCACAACGGCGACACGCTTGCCGGTGCGCTCCTTAGTGAAGCCCTTGGCCTTCCAAGCCTGCTCTTCATCGTGCTCCACGGCGTAACGCTTCAGGTTACGGATACCCATGGGATCGTTGATGTTGCCGCGCTTGCAGCCGGTCTCGCACAGGTGGTTGCAGATATGACCCAGCACCAGGGGGAAGGGCACCTTCTCGCGGATGATGGCCACGGCATCGCCGGGGCGACCCTCGCGGATGGCACGGATGTAGGCGGGAATGTCGATATGTGCGGGGCACTCGGCAGAGCAGGGCACCACGTTATCGGAGTAGGCGGGATACTTGTCCATGAGACCCACAGCGTCCACGATGGAGCCGGTGGGGCACACCTCGATGCAGGCGCCGCAGAAACGGCAGCCGGCGTCGATGAGGGACTTACCCTCGGGGATACCGGCATGGATGCCGGAAGCGTCGCGGACATAGTCCAGCACCTTCACGCCGCGCTTATCCTGGCAGGCGCGGATGCAGCGACCGCAGCGGACGCAGCGGGTGAACAGATGGGTGATGAGAGGATTCTTCTCATCGGTGGGGACGATGCGGGGCTTCTGACGCCAATCCTCGCCGTTGACGCCCATCACCTGATACAGGCTCTGGAGCTCGCACTTACCGAACTTGGGGCAGCCGGTGCATTCGGAGGGATGGGTAGCCAGCATCAGTTCCATAGAAGTTCTGCGCACAGCCTCGGCAGCCTCGCTCTTGGTGTTGACCACCATGCCCTCTTCCACGATGGTGGTGCAGGAGGGGACGGCAGCGGCATCACCGTTGATGCTCACGCTGCACAGGCGGCAACCACCCTTGGCCTCAAGGTCAGGGTGGTCGCACAGATGGGGGATGTAAATCCCCGCATCCAGCGCCGCATGCAGAACAGACTGACCCTCGCGGGCCTCGACGGTCTTGCCGTCGATCGTCAGTTTGATCATAGCTTTATCGTTTCCTTACTCGCGTTGTCTTAACTTACCAGGCGTTGACCTTGGAAGCAACATCCTCAGCAGCCATACGGCCGGAGTTCAGGCAGAAGCCCATGGTGTTGCCGGGCAGGGTGAAGGGATAGCTGTCGCCGAAGATGGAGCAGGCATCGGTACCGACGCAGTACAGGCCGGGGATGACCTTGCCGTCCTCGGTCAGAACCTGCAGCTTGTGGTTGACCTTGACGCCGCCCAGAGAACCGTAGGCGCCAACGTGCTGACGGCAGGCATAGAAGGGGCCCTTCTCGATGGGCTCCATGTAGTGACGATCCTTCTCGAACAGCTCGTCGAAGCCGGCGGCGCACATCTCGTTGTACTCCTCGACCTGAGCCATCAGACCCTCGACGTCGATGCCCATCTTCTCAGCCAGCTCCTCGAGGGTGTCGGCCTTGTTGACGTTCTCGTAACCGGCGGCGATGTCACGCTCCAGCTCCTCCTCGAACACCTCGTACATGTTCAGGGGATGGACGCGGGAGATGATGTCGGGACCGTGCTTCTTATACTTCTTCAGCAGCTTGGAGTCCATGATGATGAAGGCGCACTTGCCGGGCTGGGAAGCGATGGCGTTACCGGTGAAGGTGGTGTTAGCGATCTGATCCTCGGGCATGAAGCGCTGACCGTCACGGTTGACCCACAGGCAGGGCTGACGGAAAGCACCGTCCATGACGAAGTGGTTCATGTTGTCGGGCAGCTGATACATGATCTCCATGATCATGGGAGTCTTGCCTGCGCCGGCAGCCCAGCACATCTTGATGCCCTCACCGCGCATGCCGGGGATGGCGAAGTTGTGGATGGTCTTGCCGTACTCGAAGCCGGTGCACTCCTGGATCATCTGGGGGTTCTCGCCGAAGCCGCCGGTGGCAACGATGACGCTGCCGGCACGAGCCTCGATCTCCTCGCCGTTCTTATCAACAGCGATGACACCGACAACGGCGCCGTCCTCAACGATCAGGCTCTTAACGGGGGTCTCCATCTGGAAGTCAGCACCCTGCTCCTTGGCATACTCGGTCAGCTTCTTGGTCATAGCGGTAGCAGCACGGGGGCCGGGACGACCGCCGCCCTCGGGGACGACGATGTGCCAGGTGAACTCACCATCGGAGTAAGCGCGGGTATCCTCGGGAGCGGTGAACATACGCTCAACGCCGGCGAACTGAACACCAACGGTATCCTCCAGCCAGTCAATGGTGGAGCCGGACTTGAAGTAATAGTCACGGACCAGACGGGCGTTGACATTGTAGTGGGTGTAGAACATATGCTTACGGAAAGCCTCACCGGGGGTCAGAGCGACCATGGACTGGCGCTGGATGCGGGAACCGATACCCAGAGGGCCCATACCCATGTTGGCGGCACCACCGGTGGTGTTGCCCTTCTCGAATACGAGGGTCTTCAGACCATTCTCAGCGGCGGTAGCAGCAGCGGACAGACCGGACAGACCGGCGGCGACGACGATGACATCAGCTTCCATCTTTTTCATAGTGGTTATTCTCCTTTAATACTTTTTGAATATATAGGGTTAACGGCGTTGAATATGGAATTCCGAATTACACACCCTTGAACTTCAGCTCACGGTACTTGGGCATCTTCTCAGCCACGATGTCGCGGTTGGCGGGGTTGCGATAGAAGGCACCCTCGGTCTGGCCGATCTCGTCCAGATGCAGGCCACGGCCGGCCACAGTGGTACGATCCTTCAGATAGCCCAGCTTAGGCTCGATGACGAACTTCCACTTGCCGTTCTCATCCTTCTCCAGATCGCCGCCGCAGCCGCAGACCTGGCACTCCACATTGTACTCGATGCCGTCCCACTGCTTCTCGCCCAGAACCAGAGCGTTGGAGTGGCAGTTGGGGCACCAGCCGTAACCCTCGTCGCCTTCCCAGCCGCGATCGGCGGGATCCTTGGCCAGAGACTTCATGATGTTCTCGCCCATCTTGTGTGCGCGCTCGATCAGCTCGGGACGGGTCAGCACATGGCCCATAGCGGCAACGCGGGTAGCCAGCAGCATATCCACCACATTGAAGTCGCAGGTGAACATAGCGGCCTGCATGGTCTCCAGGGTCATGGACTGCCATGCGCGGGTGGAACCACCGGCGGCGATCAGGCCGGCCACACGATGCTTGGGAGTGATGGCACCGATCTTCTCCAGGAAGGCGGTCTCATAGGCCAGAGAACGCTGTGCAAAGCGGGTGAAGTTGGCAGAGACCTGCAGGTCGTAGGTGGGAGCGCCAAAGATGAAAGCGTCATTCTCGAAGATGGCCTGCATCAGCTTGTCCTTATCGTCCTTGTCCTTGAGAACGCAGCCCACATTCTCGCCCTTCATGAACATACCCTGCGTGCAGTGCGTGCAGCCGGTGCAGTCCAGAATGTTGTAGTCGTGCAGGTTGATGAAAGTCACCTCAGCACCCAGTTCCTGGCAGGCCAGCAGAGCCTCTTTCACCAGAATCTCGCTGTTGCCGTTCTTACGACCGGCACTAATACCCATAACTTTGAATGCCATGCTTGTTTCCTCCTCAAAATTTTGTCTTTTTTGTTTGACGCACTCTTCCTCGCAGGCCACACTGTGTACAAACGACGGACATTTGTTATTGCATCCACCATGTGGAATTTATACAATTTTTATCCATCTAACGGCCCAATTTGCGCATTATCATATACATTATAAAAAAAGCCATCGGATTCGTCATCCGATGGCTGTCAAATATGCACTTTGTTCCGTTAACTTTTTTGCGACATTTGTCTAATCGTCCTTATGTTCCGGGTAAATCGCTGCTGTCAACGGGATCACGGCGCTTGAGATAGTCGATCAGGCGGAAGCTGAACTCATAGGAGAAAAGGCGATGACCGTCATAAATGTCCACACCAAGGGTCTCCTGGATCTTGTTCATACGGTAGAAAAAGGTACTCTTGTGGATGTGGAGCTGCTCTGAGGCTGCAGAGGCGCTGCGGCCGCAGAAAATATAGGTGCGGAGGGTGTGAAGCAGCTCTGTGCGGTACTGCTTGTCGTATGCGGCAATGAGGCGGATATCGGGATGGATCTTGGAGCGCATACGGGCACGGTCATGGCGGGAGAACACATGGTTGAGATACTCCTGCTCGTAATAGCGGATGCGAACGGCATCCTGTCCGCTCTCAAGGCAGGCCTCTGCCTGCTCCATGGCATATTTCGCCAGCAGCAGGGAATTGCAGTAATAGCTGACGCCGCAGCTCATGCAGTTGAACTCCAAAAACTTTTCCAGTGACTGCTGTTCACGGTCGCGGAAGGGCTTTGGCTCGCCACAGGGCAGAAGCAGACACAAGCGGCCATTTACTACGCCCACCATGCCCTCGGGGAAGATGTTCAGCAGCTGATCGTAATAATACTTTCCCGCCGCATGGACACTCTCGGGGTCATCGAAGGCAAAGGCCAGCATGAAGTAATAGGGCTGGGGCATACGATTGAGCTGGCGCAAACGACGCTCGGCAAACTCGTCGGAGCTGAAATGGCCCTCCAGCAGTTCCTGCAGAAAGTACTCGTACTTCAATCCGCTCTCTACGGCAAAGGTATCGTTCTTCTGCATCTCGATGGCCAGCACCTGTGCCAGAAACTCGATCACAGTCAGATCCACCTGACGGAACCCCTCGGGGCGGCCATGGCAGAACACATAGGCCACGACAGCACGGTTGATGCGCACAGGCTGGAACAAAATCTCATTGGGGAAACGGGCATCCCGTACCACATAGGGGCGATAGGACTCCATGATGCGGGCGGTATGGTTCTTCTTGTCCATCTCCTCCGTTACATCCAGCTTCAGATATTGCTTGCCGTTCATCACATCGAAGTCATCGGGATTCGCACCCTCTGCCGTAGGTGCCGCTGCCAGCACACCGAAACTGGTGTCGCACAGGGTCAGGGGCATCTGCACCATATCGTAGGTAATACGCAGATAGTGCTCCAGAGAATATTTCGACTGCAGTGCCGTAAACAGCTCCCGCATCACGCGCTTGGCCTCGTTGTTCATCTTGCCGTTTTCCATCATTCGTCCCCCTTCACAGCCCCTTTTGGCCTAGTATATCCGACAAAGGTAGGAAAATCAAGAAAAAAGTATTGACGGATGCAAAAAAGCATCCGTCAATACTTGGAAATCTTTGGTTGTTACCGGATCTGCAGCAGAGGCAGCACATCGGCTGCGAACTGCTGAGGGATCTCCCGGGCGGCATTGTGACCGCCGGAGACCTTATACAGAGGACAGTCCAGCAGCTTGGACACGCGCTCGGCACACACCCAGAGGGGCATACCTTCACTGTCGCCACCACGGAGGAGGGCGGGATGCACCTCGGCGGGCAAAGAGGGCACCATGAGATCACGGTCGAAGCCGTGACGGAACTCATAGCGCATGAAGGTAAGGCCGTTGGTCATAAAGTTGTCCATCTCCGCCTCGGTCATAGGCTTGTCGGAGGTGGAGGAACTCTCTGAGAGGAACAGTAAAAAGCGATTGAGAGCCCGGGTGAACTTGCCCTTAGACAGTGACTGATGGATACTTTCGATATGCTCCCAACCGGTGCGGTCGTCCTCCATCAGCGCATAGATGGGAGGCTCGTGGATCAGCACGCGCTCCACCATCTCAGGATGATAGCCTGCGAAGAAACCGGCGATGGCACCGCCGCAGCTGCAGCCGATGACCAGCACTTTCTCACCGGGGGCAAGACTTTCCACCACAAAGGCGGCATCGTCCCCCTGACCGATGAAATACTCCTTGCAGCTCAAACCCTCGGGGTCGGTGCCCCGGACGGAGCGTCCAAAGCCGCTGCGGTCATAGGAGATGACGCGGTAATGCGCTGCCAGGTGGGGGCCCAGTTCATAGAAGAACTCGCTGTCCACTGCAGCGCCGTGGATCAGCAGCAGCGGCTGACCCTCACCCACGGTACGGCAGAAAAAGCTGCTGCCGTCATCGCGGCGAAGGATATGTTCCTGCCACTGCATACCTTACTTCTTCATGCCCGCAGCGCGGACGGCGGAGATGACGATGTTGCCCTTCAGCTCAGACACAGGGGCGCCGCGGGAGCAGTCGCACACGATCTTGCGGAAGCCCTGCAGCATGGGGCCGTAGGCGTCGGCCTTACCGAACTGCTGGATCAGCTTCACGGCGATGTTGCCCACATTCAGGTCGGGCCAGATGATGACATTGGCCTTACCGGCGACCTTGCTCTCCTCCTTGACCTTCTTGGCGGCCACGGCGGGAACGATAGCGGCATCCAGCTGGAACTCACCCTCGATGGCCAGATCGGGACGGCGCTCGTTGGCAATGCGGGCGGCCTCGATGACCTTGTCGATCAGCTCACCGGAACCGCTGCCCTTGGTGGAGTAGCAGACCATGGCGGCGCGGGGCTCCCAGTCCAGCAGGGCGCTGACGGTGTCACAGGCGGAGATGGCGATGGAGGCCAGCTGCTCGGCATCGGGATTGGTGCACACGGCGCTGTCGCCGATAGCCAGCAGAGAACCCTCGCTGCCCTCGTAGCCGGGGATGTCGCAGATACCGATGGAGGAGATGGTTGCACCCTCCTGCATGCCGATGACGCTCTGGGCAGCCAGCAGCACATCGCCGGTGCTGAAGTCAATACCGGCGAAGGTAACATCGCACAGATCCAGAGCCTGCATCACCACGGAGAAATACAGATTGTTCTTCAGGCGGCGGTTCAGCGCCTTCTCGCTCAGCTCACAGGTGGGCAGAGCCAGATACTTGACGATGAGATCAGCCTTCACAGCCTCGTCGGTGGTGTCCACAAAGGAGAACACGCTCTCATCGTAGCCGCGCTCAGCACACAGCGCCTTCAGAGCGACAGTGTCACCCACCAGAATGGGCAGGATGTAACCTTCGGTGGCGCACTCGTAAGCGGCCTGCATGATCTTCTCATTGTCGCCCTCGGGGAAAGCCACGCGCTGGGGAGCCAGCTTGGCCTTCTCATAAATCTTATCCAGAATGTTAGCCATTGTCTTTATTTCCTTCCTAATGATTTCAGTCTTGTAAAACATCCTGTGCCGTCAGTTCCACCACGGTGATCCGCAGTGGCGCGGCGGCGGCACAGGTAACGATATGCCCCTCATGGGTGCGGCTGTCCCAATGCCAGGGACCATCCTCCTGTAAAAGGGAAAAGTCCCGGCGGGTAAAGGCAAGGCCGCAGCCCTCGGCTTTCAGGGCGCTCTCCAATCGGGTCCACAAAAGGCAGTAGTCCTCGCCGGAGGTGTGTTCACCCAACCACGCCATCTCCTCCCCTGTCAGCATTTTCCGGGGCAGTACATCGGGCCGCAATGCCGGCTCGATGTCCACGCCTACGGCCTCGTCCTTCCCCACCAACAGGGCGGCATAGGATCCGGCGTAGGAGAGGTTGAACTCCGCGCCCCCGGGCAGGGAGGGCTTACCGAATTCCCCGATGGAGAACACGGATTCATCCCCTACTCCCAGTCCACGGCGGAGCAGGGCCCCGGCGGCACACTGGAGGAGGCAGTCTTTCTCCTCCACCATCCGCTCCGCCACTGCACGGCGGCGGGCGCAGAGGCGGGAAAGTGCCTCTTCTTTATGATCCGCCAGCAGGCGGGCATTTAGCAGATACAGGGTAGCCTCGGTCATATCGCACTCTCATTTCAAGCGGCAAATCGCCGGAGAGCTGCTGCTCCCCGGCGATTGAAGGGATGTAGGGGTTACTGAGAGCGCGGGAGCGCATCTCTCAGCAATGCGTTACGACTTAGCGATAGTCGTAGCCCACGGTCTTGTAGCGGGCGGGGATGTAGGGAACCTGCAGGAAGCTGGCATACTCACCACCGGTGTGGATGACATGCTTGCCCTTGTTTTCGGTATCCCAGGAGAAGGGCTCGAACCAGCCGTCACGGATGTAGTGACCGGCGATCTGGACGCGGATGCGCTGACCCTTGTGCCAGAAGCGGCTGGAGGGCACGATCTCGATGTCGCACTGTGCGATCTCACCGGGAGAGAGCTTCAGCTCACGCTCGTGCTTCATGACGGGGTTGTAAGCGGTGGACAGCTTCTCATCCAGCTCACGGTGAGACACGCGGCACTTGCCCCATGCACCGGGATGATGCTCACCCAGAGTGTCCCAAGGCACCCAGTTACCGGCGGCATCAGCCTTCTGGATGTTGATGAACAGGTCGGCGTCGTC
>JAFQCJ010000036.1 GCA_017416445.1 Oscillospiraceae bacterium
GGCTTCACTAAGGAGCGCACCGGCAAGCGTGTCGCCGTTGTGGGTTCCGGCCCCTGCGGTCTCACCGCTGCTTACTATCTCAATAAACTTGGTCACGATGTCACCGTGCTGGAGAAGCGTCCCCAGCTGGGCGGCCCCATGACCAGCGGCATCCCTGCCTATCGTCTGCCTCTGGAAGATGTGATGGAGGAGATCCAGTACATCCTCGACACCGGCGTCAAGGCGGAGGTCAACTGCACCGTCACCGATGTGGCCGCCCTGAAGAAGGACTACGACGCCGTTCTGGTGGCCGTGGGCGTCAGCAAGGGCAAGAAGCTGCCCCTGCCCGGTGCCGACTTCAAGCAGGTCTACACCGCTATGGATGTACTGGCTGATAACCGTGCCAACAAGGATATGTCCTATCTGGGCGACACCGTCTGCGTCATCGGCGCAGGCTCCGTGGGTTACGATGTGGCCCGCAGCCTCGTCCGCAAGGGCATGACCGTCAATCTCGCCTGCCTGGAGCAGGCTGACAAGATCCTGGCCGATATGGACGATCAGACCGAGGGCGCCGAGGAAGGCATCAACCTGCTGCCCGGCCGCTCCTTCGAGGCCATTGAGGGTACGCCCGATAAGGTCACGGGTCTGCGTATCCATACCGTCCTCTCCTCCACCTATGACCGCGCCACCGGCAAGGTCACCGAGGTCGTGGAAGAGGGCAGCCAGACCGTCGTCCCCTGCGACAGCGTGGTCTTCGCCACCGGCCAGCACACCGGCCTGCAGGAGTTCGACAACTTCGGCATTGAACTCAATGAGCGCGGCTTCCCTGTGCTGGATGGCTTCAACACCAGCATGGAGGGCGTGTTCGCCGCAGGCGATGCCATCACCGGTATCAGCTTCGTCATCAAGGCCATCCAGCAGGGTCGCCTTGTGACCGCTGCCATCGACCGCTACCTCGGCGGCGACGGCGAGATCGCTGAGACCCTGTGTGAGCGCTCTGCCGATCCCCATATCGGTCGTATCGAGGGCTTTGGCAAGCTCCAGCGCGTGGAGCAGACCCTCCGCGCCGCCGATGAGCGCGTCAAGGACGAGCTGGATGTCTATCACACCTACAGCTGCGATCAGGCCAAGTGTGAGGCTGAGCGCTGCCTGCAGTGCGATTTGCGCCTGCAGTTCACGCCCGTGAAGCTGTGGAGCGAATACGGAGGTGGCAACTAATGAATGAGAAGATGTTGAACCTCACTGAGAAGCAGTGCCCCGTCAATGAGCTGATGAACTATGCCAAGTCCCACAAGTGTGCCGACTGTGGTAAGTGCGTCTTTGGTTACGAGGGTGCTACCCAGCTGGAGCTGACCATGGCTGACATCAGCATGAAGCGCTCCCGCGCCACCGACATGGAGCAGCTGAAGAAGCTGTGCCAGATGATGGTGGAGCAGTCCCTGTGCGACGACGGTATTGAGCTGGGTCAGACGGCCCTTGCCATGCTGGACAAGTACGCTGATGATTTCGCCGCCCACATCGCCAAGAAGAGCTGCAAGGCCGGCGTGTGCAAGAAGTTCGTCACCTTCCACATCCTGCCGGATCTCTGCATCGGCTGCGGTGATTGTGTGGACGAGTGCGAGGACGATGCCATCATGGGCAAGAAGAAGTTCATCCATGTCATCGACCAGAGCGAGTGCACCCAGTGCGGCAAGTGCGTCAGCGCCTGCGACGAGGAGGCCATCGTTATGGCCGGCGCCGTGAAGCCTCGCGGCCCCCTGAAGCCCGTCCCCTGCAAACGATAAGCAAAACCCTAACATAGACACGATATTTTAATTTTGGAGGAAGAAAACCATGGAAGAAAGAAGCAATGTTTTGAACCTGATTATCGAGCGTCTGAATGCTATGCTGGGCGCCAAGGACTACACTGAGGAGACCAAGTACGCTGACATCGGCATGAAGTCCGGCAACTACTCCTCCATGATCACCGTCCTGGAGGACGAGTTCGATGTGGAGATCCCCTTCATGCAGTTCCGCCGCAAGCTCACCATCGGTGAGTCTGTGGACTATGTCTGCGAGCTGCTGGACGAGTAATTGAGGAACACTTAATGAAAATTTTTGTTATCAACCCCGGTTCCACCAGCACCAAGATCGCCCTGTTTGAGGACGACAAGAAGGTCTGGGGTACCAATGTGGATCACGCAGCCGAAGAGCTGAAGAAGTTCAAGGAGATCCGTGATCAGCTGCCCTACCGTATGGAGACCATCATGGCCGAGGTCAATGCCGCCGGCGTGTCTCTGGAGGGTGTGGATGCTTTCGCTGCCCGCTGTGGCGGCCTGGTGGGCCTCAAGGGCGGCGTCTACGCCGCCAATGAGAAGCTGCTGGAGCATGCCAGCACCTGCTTCACCGTCCGTCACCCCAACACCCTTGGCCCTCAGATCGCCAAGGAGATGCAGAAGGTCTACGGCGGCGAGGTGTTCAGCGTGAATCCCCCCGATGTTGACGAGCTGGATGACGAGGAGCGTATCTGCGGCTTCCACGAGTTGTTCCGTCAGAGCAAGGGTCACCCCCTGAATCAAAAGGAGAACTGCATCCGTTACGCCAACTCCATCGGCAAGAAGTATGAGGATCTGAACCTCATCTGCTGCCACATCGGCGGCGGTGTTACCGTTGCCGCCCACCGCAAGGGCCAGTATTGCAGCGTTAACGACTGCGTCAACGGTGACGGCCCCATGGCTCCCACCCGCGCCGGTTGGCTGCCTGCTACCGACCTTATCAAGCTCTGCTTCTCCGGTAAGTACACCGAGAAGGAGCTGTATGACCGCATCGTGAAGAACGGCGGTCTGACCGACCATCTGGGCACCTCCGATGCCCGGGAGATCGTTGCCCGCATCAACGCCGGCGACAAGTACGCCAAGCTGGTGTACGATGCCTTTATCCGTCAGCTGGCCAAGGCTGTTGGCGGCTGTGCCACCGTGCTGAAGGGCAAGGTGGACGCCATCATCTTCACCGGCGGTATCGCCCACGAGAAGTATCTGGTGGAGCACCTCAGCGAGTATGTGGGCTGGATCGCCCCCATCAGCGTCCAGGCTGGCGAGTTCGAGATGGAGGCCCTGGCTGCCGGTGCCATCCGCGCCCTGAAGGGTGAGGAAGAGGTACTGCAGTACACCGGTATCCCTGTCTTTGAGAACTTCGACCATCTCAAGGCCTAAACCATTTTTCCCCCGCGTGTCTATGCTCTTCCTCATGACGGCCGTGGTGGGGGGCCAATGGGCCCTCCGCCACCCCACCGTCCAGCAGGAAGCGCATTGATAACGATATACCCCCGCAAATATCACGGAAGAGTTCAAGACACATGCTGTCCCCGAGGACAGCGACACATCTGTTTCATTTCCTTTTGGAGAGGGATTTGAATACGACTTATTTTTGAGGAGAGACATTTTATGAATCAGAATGTTAAGGGCTTTGGCGCCCGCGGCTGGATCCTGATGGTTTATCAGTTCCTGGCCTACATCGCTTTCGTCTGCTTTACCAACTGGCCCATGAACGCACTGGGCTCCTACTATGATCCCGTCAACGGCACGCAGGGCGTTGCCAAGATCTACACCATCGCTGCCGTTCTCGGCGTGGTGATCCAGGTCGTCGCTTCCCCCTTCATCGGTAAGCTCAAGAGCATCTATCGCCTCAGCATCGTCATGGGCGTTCTGTCCATCGTTGCTTCCTTCGGCGTGATGATGTGCACCCCCGGCACCCTGTGGAACGTGTGCTACTTCTTCGCTTGCCTGCTGGTCATCATCTGGTCCACCTTCATCATCGGCATCCTGATCGGTCAGTGGTTCCCCCGTCGTAAGGGTACCGTCATGGGTATCGTCACCATCGCCTTCCCCGTCGGTAACGCTCTGATGGGTATCTTCCTGGGCGAGGCTATCGGTATGTCCATGGGTATGGCCGCACAGGGCGCTCCCATGGAGGCCATGGTTGCCGCTATCGGCCCCATCGTCCGTAAGGCTTATATGCCCTTCTTCATCCTGGTGGTCGTGGGTGTTGTCCTGGCCATCCTGCTGCTGAAGGACTTCCCCGAGATGGTCGGCGCTTATCGCGACAACGACAAGTCCATGACTCCCGAAATGGCTCAGGCTATGACCAAGTTCGAGATGGAGAACCGCAAGACCTCCGTCTGGGGTCTGGGTCACACTCTGGCCTGCCCCGACTTCTGGCTGATCGCCATCCCCATGGGCTTCATGCTGATGGGCTCCGTTGGTATGATGACTCAGACTACCAACATCTTCGTCTCCGTTGGTATCGATCCCACCTCTGCTAAGTTCGACATGGTTCTGATGGTCAACTCCGTCATCGCCATCGTCGGCAGCTACCTGCTGGGCATCATCGACACCAAGATCGGCTGCCGCAAGTCCATGATCATCGCCGTTATCGCCATGATCATCTCCGGTATCGTTGGTGCTACCGGTTCCCAGATCGGTGTTATCGCCGGTATGTGGATCCTGGGCATCTTCATGGGCGCTTCCTCCAACTACACCGTTTCCGGCTCCGTCCAGTACTGGCGCATCGAGGACTTCCCCACCGTGTTCGGTAAGGTCAACCCCCTGGCCAACCTGATGAACAACCTGTCCCCCGTGATCATCGCCACCCTGATGTTCATGAACGCTGCCAAGACCCAGGGTATGCCCGATACCGGCCCCTGCTTCATCTTCCTGGCCATCGCCGGTGTGGTCTCCCTGATCATGCTGCTCCTGTTCAAGCCTGCCCGCGTGAAGAAGTACGACGACAAGTATCGTACTGCTGCTGGCAAGCCTCTGGATGACGCTCTGGTTGGCCGTAAGTAAGCTATAACCTAATTTCGATTCCGTGATATTCTAGGGCCGCCTCAATCGAGGCGGCCCTTCTCCTTGATACAATGCTTTGTTAAGGAATTACAATGGCAATACTTTCGAATAGAGCAGCAACAGGTTGCTGATCTTTCATCAAATAAAAAGCAGCGCAGCAGGGGAGTGCCCCTGCTGCGCTGTCAGCTTACTCTCTTCTTTTTTTTGCGCCACGGCGCTGGCTGTTAGGGAGAAAACCGTTGTGGGACATGATCCCATTGAGCTCGTTGACGAACTTCTCCGACTGATGCACCACAAAAGCATCGGCATCAATGGGGAGTTTATTGGCATCCATCTGACGGATGCTCCAGATATAGAGAATGTCCAGCACCGGCACCAACTCTGCGCCCGCCTCCGTCAGCACATATTCCACCGCAGGGGGGTACACCGAGGGATCTACATTCCGCTGCACAAGGCCATCCTCAATCAACTCCTTCAGCTGCTGGCTCAGTACCTTCTCCGAGATGGGCAGCACTTTCAGCGTCTGATTAAAGTGGATGCTGCCGTAAGTTTCAATCTCGTGGAGGATGGTCATTTTCCATTTTCCTCCAATACAGTGCAGGGCATAGTGGTAGGGGTTGGTGGGCCCTTCGAACTTGTTCCGCGCCATGCTGCTCACTCCTTTCCCATAACTTTTTCGCCTTGAATGGCACCGCACCGCCGATGAATAAAAAAACGGAATATTCCGTCAGTATTTGGTGTCGTGACAGGTGCAGAAAATTTCTCTTATATTTTATGCAATTCGCACAAAAAAATAAAAAACAGCCGTTTTTTATTGCATCTTGCATAAAGAGTATACACTGTTTTTATTAAAAAATCAAGACACTATTTGGTAATTACTTACCTCGCGGTAATCGGGTTACATAAAAGTGCCTAATTGTTTGAAAACATGATTTTATTGTATCATAACAGTATCTATAAGATAGGGAAAAATGTAACTTTTAACTAACTTTACAAATTTGAAAGGAGTACATGTTATGGTTAAGCGCACTTATGAGGAGCTGGAGCCCTATTTCCCCGCAGGTCATTTTGGCGTTACCTGCAAGCGTTATCACGGTAAGGATGAGACCGGTGCCAGCAAGTTCTGGATCGGCATCTCCGAGTTCGAGCCCGATGGCGGCGCCGACTGGGCTTATGATGATAACCCTCTGGAGAAGGTGTATTTCGTTCTCGAGGGCGAGATGACCATCACCGATAAGGCCGGCAATGTCTATGTTGTCCACGCCGGTGAGTCCATCTCCTTCCCCCCCAATGAGGGCCGTGGCCTGAAGAATGAGAGCGGCAAGCCCGCCAAGATGCTGGTCATCATCAACTATCCCGAGGCCTAAGTACCAAACGAGAATAACAGGAGGAATAACTACCATGGTTGCTGTTGAAAAGAATTTTGTGAACAATATGTTCTCCGTCGAGGGCAAGGTTGCTTTCGTTACCGGCGCTACCGGCGCTCTGGGCTGCGTGCTGGCCAAGGCTTATGGCTATGCCGGCGCCAAGGTCTTCATGACCGGCCGTAACGCTGCCAAGCTGCAGGCTCTGCAGGATGAGTTCGTGGCCGAGGGTATCGACTGCGCATTCGCCACCGCTGATCCTTCCAACTATGACGATTTCCAGAAGGTCATCGACGCTTGCGTCGCCAAGTACGGCCGCATCGACATTCTGGCTGTCTGCCACGGCTTCAACAAGCCCCAGAATGTGCTGGATCAGTCCGTTGAGGATTGGCAGTACATCATGGACGCTGACTGCAAGAGCGTCTATGTCGTGACCAAGGCTGTTGCCCATCAGATGGTCAAGCAGGTCGAGGAGACCGGCGTTAAGGGCGGCAAGATGGTGGTCGTCACCTCTCAGCGTTCCAAGCGCGGCATGGCCGGCTATACCGGTTACTGCACCTCCAAGGGCGGCGCTGACCTGATGGTCTCCTGCCTGGCCTGCGACCTGACTGCCAAGTACGGCATCAATGTCAACTCCATCTGCCCCACCGTGTTCCGCAGCGACCTGACCGAGTGGATGTTCGATCCCGAGTCTGCCGTGTATAAGAACTTCCTGAACCGTGAGCCCGTGGGCCGTCTGGCTGAGCCCTCCGACTTTGTCGGTTACTCTCTGTTCCTGTCCTCCGCCGCTTCTGACTTCATCACCGGCGCCAACTGCGACTGCTCCGGCGGTTATCTGGTCGTCTAATGAAAACGAACCGTTAAAGAGAGGTCTATTACATGAACATTAAGAATGTTGTTGTCGTTGGCGGCGGTATGATGGGCAATGCCCTTGCTCAGGTGTTCGCTTCCAACCCCGATCTCCATGTGACGCTGAAGACCCGCGCTCTGCGTGACGACCGCTGGGACATGATCAACAATAACCTGGACATCATGATCTCCCGCGGCGCTGCCACCGAGGAGGAGAAGGCTGCCATTATCAGCCGCATCCACTTCGAGGTGGACGAGGCCAAGGCTTATACCGACGCCGACTTCATCATTGAGTGCGCTCCCGAGGTCATGGCTACCAAGCAGGATCTGTTCTGCACCATCGAGAAGTACTGCTCCGATAAGTGCATCCTGGCTACCAACTCCTCCGTTATGAGCTGCACCGAGATCGGTTCCAAGTGTGCTCATCCCGAGCGTGTGGTGGGTGCCCACTTCTGGAACCCCGGTCACCTGATCCCCCTGGTGGAGGTCATTAAGTCCGATGTCACCGAGGAGTGGGTCATCGAGGAGACCATGGAGCTGATGACCGTCTGCGGTAAGAAGCCCGTCTACTGCAAGAAGGATGTCCCCGGCTTCGTGGCCAACCGTCTGCAGCACGCCCTGTGGCGCGAGGCCTTCTACATGGTGGAGAACGGCATCGCCGATGCCAAGACCGTGGACGATGCCTGCAAGTATGGTCCCGGCCTCCGTTGGCCTGTCATGGGTCCCATGGAGAACTCCGATCTGGTGAGCATCCAGCTTTCCAAGAACATCCACGACTACATCCTGCCCCATCTGGCTGACAACCATGAGCCTTCCAAGTGCCTGGCTGAGATGCTGGAGCGCGGTGATAACGGCTTCAAGACCGGTAAGGGCTGGCAGGAGTGGACTCCCGAGGAGATTCTGGCTTCCAACACGGGCCTGCGCGAGTATCTCATCGATTACATCGCCAAGCAGAAGAACAACTAACTGATTATTATTTATTACTGGAGGTAATTAACAATGGGTAAGACTGTATTTGTTGACCTGACTCATCCCTTTGGTGCTGAGATCCCCCGTTGGCCTTATTTCGATAAGCCCGAGATCGTTGGCGCTCATTCCATGGCTAAGGGCGGCGTGCTGACCCAGCGCATCACCTGCACCATGCACACCGGTACTCACTGCGATGCTCCCCGTCATGTCATGGAGTATGAGTTCGACGGTCGTCGCGCTCGTTATTCCGACGAGATGGCTATCGATGCCTACACCGGCCAGGCTGTCGTTCTGAAGATCGACATCGAGCCCTGGGGCCTGATCACCGATAAGCATCTGGATGCTGCCTGCGAGAAGTATGGTGTCAACCAGGCTGACCTGGAGGGCAAGATCGTCTGCCTGAACACCGGTATGCATCGTCTGTTCGACGACTCCAAGGCTTACTATCACTACTCCGCCGGTACCGGCGTTGAGGCTGGTAAGTGGTTCGTCAAGAATAAGGTCAAGTGCGTCGCTATGGACTCTCAGGCTCTGGACCATCCTCTGCACACCGCTATGTCCCGCAACGGCATGACCCGTATGGATCTGCTGGGCCAGACCGGCGACACCATCATCAACGAGTACAAGATGCTCTTCGGTGAGGAAGCATGGGCTGAGTTCGACAAGTTCGACTACATCAAGCTGCACGGCCAGGCCGCTTACGACGAGAAGTTCGGCGATCTGGAAGCCATCGGCTGCTGGGGCACCTGGGAGCCCTGCCACAAGCAGATGCTGGGTCACGGCATCGTTGGCGTTGAGAACCTGGGCGGCGATCTGGACATGATTCCTCCCGGAGTCTGGTTCCGCTTCAACTGCTTCCCCCTGCGTTGGTACATGGGCGACGGCTCCATGGCTCGCTGCTCTGCTGAGATCGACGAGGATCTGCTGGTCAAGGGCGTGCCCACCCGTACCTACAAGTACGGCGGCACCGGCTACGGCGAGAAGGAAGGCAACGGCGATTCCGGTCTGGAGTACATCCAGAAGCTGTTCAACCGCAATAAGTAATTGAACCTACGCTTGTTAATGTGTGGGCGCGTTTTCCGCGCCCACACATTCCCCGTTACATCTACAAAACTTATATTTGAAAGGAAGTACTTCCCATGGCTGATATGAAGGCTCTGAAGAATAAGTGCATCATCACTGTTGCTACCACCGGCGCTTGGCCCAAGAAGGAGAACAACCCCAATGTCCCCATGACTCCCTCTGAGATCGCTGATGATGTCTACGCCTGCTGGAAGGCCGGCGCTGCTGTTGCCCATCTGCATATGCGCGATGAGAACGGCAACGGCACCATGAACATCGAGAATTTCCGCGAGACCAAGAAGCTGCTGAACGAGCGCTATCCCGATTGCGACATCGTGCTGAACATGACCACCTCCGGTGACCTGAACGCTACCGACGAGACCCGTCAGATCCACCTGAAGGAGCTGAAGCCCGAGATGGGTTCCTACGACTGCGGCTCTATGAACTGGCTCCACAGCGGTCTGTTCATCAACCATCCCAAGTTCCTGGAGGAGCTGGGCATGAACATGCAGGAGTGGGGCGTCAAGCCCGAGATCGAGGCTTTCGATCCCGGCATGATCGCCAACGCTGCTTACTATCTGAAGAAGGGCGTCCTGAAGGCTCCCCTGCACTTCCAGTTCTGCATGGGCTGCGCTAACGGTATCCCCGGCAGCATGAAGAACCTGGTGTTCATGAAGGACACCATGGATCAGCTGTGCCCCGGCTCCACCTGGAGCTGCTTCGGCGTCGGCGCTTCCGCCATGGAGATGCTGTACGGTGCCGTCGCTATGGGCGGTCATGTCCGCGTTGGTATGGAGGACAATGTCATGTACGCTAAGGGCCAGCTGGCCGATAGCAACGCGCAGTTCGTTGAGCGCGCCGTCCGCGTCATCAAGGAATTCGGCCGTGAGCCCGCTACTCCCGCTGAGGCCCGCCAGATCCTGGGCCTGAACTAACATGACCTGGGGCCCTTGCTTCATGTATTATCACTGTCCCAAATGCGGCAAGAAGTTCAAATATGAGCTGGGCTTGCTCCCTGCGCTGGGTGACAGCTTCGGACAGTGCCCCGAGTGCGATGTAATGGGTGAGTTCGAGTTCCAGAACGCCCGTATCCCCAACGATACGGAGTATGAAGAACTGGACTGAGTGTCCGTTACAGGTACAAGAGAACAAAACTGCCCTGCAGCAATCGCTGCGGGGCAGTTCTTTTTTTGTGTATAGGGACGCGCCGTGGTCACATACCTTTACGAAGGAACGAGAGGGGAGTGAGTGTATGTTATTGTCACTGTTACTGTTGCAGCAGAGCCTGTTTCTGACGCTCCATTTGTCTTTGCCGCCCTCTTCCTTTCCCAAGCCGCTATCGGCGGCGGAGGAGCAGGATTGCCTCCGGCGCTGGGAACTGGGGGATGTGGAGGCCCGCAACACACTGGTGGAGCACAATCTCCGTTTGGTAGCCCATATCATTAAGAAATACTACACACAGGCCGATAATCAGGAGGATCTCATTTCCATCGGTACCATCGGCCTTATCAAAGCAGTCAATACTTTCAAGGCCGATCGGGGAATTCGTTTGGCAACCTATGCAAGTCGCTGCATCGAAAACGAAGTGCTGATGTATTTCCGGCTCTGCCGGAAAATGCAGGGGGAGGTATCCTTAAGCGACACGATTGAAACGGACAGCGATGGGGGAGACCTGTATTTAAGTGATGTAGTGGGCAGTGCCGACACCATGTTGGAGGACCTGCAGGATGCCGAGGAGCGACTGCTGATACGGCAGCTGGTGGAGGAGAAATTGACGGAGCGGGAGGCAGACATCATTCGTCGCCGCTACGGTCTGGGAGGCCATGCGCCCCAAACCCAGCGGCAGGTAGCCGCTGCCTATGGTATTTCCCGCAGCTATGTCTCCCGACTTGAGAAGAAAGCTTTGGAAAAACTGGCCGAAGCACTGGAGGGAAAATTGTAAAATTTTATAGATGCGTTGAATTTTCTGTAATAGCGTG
Organism: Oscillospiraceae bacterium; assembly: GCA_017416445.1. Taxonomy (GTDB): domain Bacteria; phylum Bacillota; class Clostridia; order Oscillospirales; family Oscillospiraceae; genus Vescimonas. The sequence goes on from JAFQCJ010000036.1 coordinate 11,026, forward strand.
ATATACTAATAAGGTTAATTTGGGTATTTATGCCCTGTTTACGGACGAAACTCACCACGGCAAGGAGTTATCATGAACCAGGAATTTCCCAAGCATCTGGCAGCACCCCCTTCGCCTAAGAAAGGGTGGTCTCTGTGCTTCCCTACTCTGGCACTGCTCTACCATGAGCTGTTGCTGCGTGCCTTTGACAATACCATACCGTTTTTCCGCATTACCCTCCTCTACACAGTGATCTTTACCCTGGCGGCCGGTGCGTTGGTAACGCTGTTGTTGCATCTGCCCCGTGGTCCTCGGCTCCGTGGGGGACTGTGCTATACTCTGTGCAGCCTATGGACAGTGTTGCTGTGCGTGGAATATTGCTGCAAGAGCTATTTTAAAACCTATTTTGGTCTCGGTTATATGGCCAACATGGCCGGACAGGTGATGACCGATTTTGCTGCTACCGCCGTGGAGGTGGTGCTGGCGCGCCTGCCCTTCATCGGTCTGTCCCTGCTGCCCCTGCTGTGCCTCATCCTCTTCCGCCGCCATCTGCTACCCCGTGAGCAGCTGGGCAAGGGCGCGGGGATTACCCTGCTGGTGATCCTGGTACTGGCCCAGACACTGGGTTCGATGCTGTGCCTCACCGGGAAAGAGCGGGACAGCTACACCTATAACTATACTCCCGACTACGCTGTGGGTATCTGCGGCCTCAATGCCACAGTGCGCCTTGAGGTACAGTACGCTATCTTCGGGATCCCAGAGGCGCCTCTGGACGATATTGTGGACGGCGTGGATATCAATGCGGTGGACCATCCCTCACTGGAGCAGTACGACTACAACAAGATGGAGGTGGACTTCGCCTCCCTGACCGGGTCTTCCGCTATCCAGTCCCTTAATCGCTATTTCGGCGCGAAGGCAGCCTCTCAGCAGAATGAATATACGGGCCTGTTTAAAGGAAAGAACCTCATTCTCATTACCGCCGAGGCATTCTCACCCTATGTTATCAGCGAGGAACTGACCCCTACCCTCTATCGCATGACCCAAAAAGAGGGCTTCGTGTTCAACAATTTCTATCAGCCCGGCTGGGGACAGTCCACCACCGGCGGCGAATTCGCCGTCATGACCGGACTGATCCCTACATGGGTCAATAATAACCTCAGTTTCTATGTCTCCCATCGGAACTATATGCCCTTCGCGCTGGGCAACCAGTTCCGGGCGTTGGGCTACAACACGCTGGCCTACCACAACAACTCCTACACCTATTATAACCGTCATCTGACCCACCCCAATCTGGGCTATGATTTCTACGGTGTGGGCAACGGTTTGCAGATGACCGGCGGCAGCAACTGGCCCTACTCCGATGAGGAGATGTTCCGCCTGACGGTGGAGAACTATATTGCCGACTATGTAGACAACGGCACCCCCTTCCATACCTATTACATGACCGTCAGCGGTCATGCCAACTGGGGCTGGGGCAATGCCATGTCCGCCAAGCACAGGGAAGAGGCAGTGGCGGCCTATCCTGATGCCTCTCAGCCGGTACAGGGCTATATTGCCGCCAATCTGGAAATCGAGTACGCCCTGCGTTACTTGCTGGAACAGCTGGAGACGGCGGGCATCGCCGATGATACTGTCATCTGTATGACGGCAGACCACTACCCCTATGCCCTCGTAACGGAGGAAACAGACTACTACTGTGAGCTCAGCGGTATCAATGATACGGAGAACAATATCAGCCGTTACCGCAACACGCTGCTGCTGTGGTGTGGTGACATGGAGGTACCTGTTGTGGTGGATACCCCCTGCAGCACCATTGACATCATCCCCACTCTGAGCAATCTCTTTGGTCTGGAGTACGATTCCCGGTTCCTCTCCGGCCGCGATATCTTTGCTGCCAACTATAGTCCCACCTATCCCACCACCTCCATGCCCCTTGTGATCCTGCCCACCCCTGTAGGCAACAGTTGGATCACACCGGCCGGTACCTATGAGGCGGTGAGCCATACTTTCACACCCAATCCCGGTGTGGCGGTGGGCGGCGATTATGTAGAGGAAGTCAATGCCGTCATTGATGCCAAATATGCCTATGCCCGGGCGATCATCCAATACGACTATCTCCGTCTCGCCCTCAACGGCCCCGAGGCCCCGCCTCCTGTAGAGGAGGAAGTGCCGGTGGAGGAGCCGGTGGAAGAAAACACCGAACCCACCCAACAGCAGAATCACTGGTTTTAAGTAAAAAGTCGTGTATCCGTTGATACACGACTTTTTTTAATCATCATGGTGGTTTTCCAGTACACCCTTGCCGCCGTAGGAGATGGCGCTCTTGCCGTATTTCCCACGGATGGCATCCATGGCCCCTTCGAGGCGCTCCTGTTTTTCGTTCTTCTTCACCGCCGTTCCACCAAAGAGATCCACCTGTTCATAGCTATCGGCGCTGTCGGTGAGATAGAGGGCGGTAATGGTCAGAGCGCGGATGGGATCGGGGGCGTGCCACGACTGCTCCGTCAAGTGCCACGCCGCCTCCAAAATGTCCTTCATCAAATGGGTAGGGGAGGGTAGGCGCATCTGACGGGAAAACTGCTTGAAATCGGCATAGCGGATGGTCACTGACACACCGCTGCAGTAGAGCCCATGCTTGCGCAGTCTGCCCGCCACACTGTCGGCCAGGAGGCTTAGCCCCTGCCGCACCTCATCTTTATGGGTGAGATTTTTCGGGAAAGTGGTGCCGTTGCCCACCGACTTTACCGGCTCGTGGATATGTTGGGGCCGCACGGGGCTGCTGTCGAGGCCGTTGGCATAGTCGTGGAGCTGCCCCCCCAGTTTGCCCATCAGTGTCTCCAGCAGCTCACGCTGACAATCTGCCAGCTGCCCCAGCGTGTCGATACCGTACTGGTGCAGCAATTTCTTCGCCGCCTTGCCCACCCCCAGCATATCGCTGACAGGGAGGGGGCGGATAATTTCCCGCCAATTCTCGCGGGTGATGACCGTGGTGGCATCGGGCTTTTTATAGTCGCTCCCCAGCTTGGCGAACACCTTGTTAAAGCTGACCCCCACGGAGATGGTGAGCCCCAGCTCCTCACGGATGCGGTTGCGGATCATGTCTGCCACCGTCTTTGGATCGCCGCCGAAGAGGTGCATACTACCCGTAATGTCCAGCCAGCTCTCGTCGATGCCGAAGGGCTCTACCAAGTCGGTGTACTGCCCGTAAATCTCGTTGACCCGGCGGCTGTACTTGGCGTACAAATCGTGGTGGGGCGGCAGGGTGATGAGGTGAGGCGCTTTCTGCTTGGCCTGCCAAATAGTCTCCGCCGTCTTGACCCCCAACTGCTTGGCAGGCTCATTCTTCGCCAGAATGATGCCGTGCCGCGACTTGGGATCGCCGCACACCGCCACCGGCACATTTTGGAGGGCGGGATAGTCCAGCAGCTCCACCGAGGCGTAAAAACAGTTCAAGTCGCAGTGCAGAATCACGCGGTCTTTCATCTTCCTACGCCTCCTCTCGTGCAAATGTTCGAGAACAGTATACCCCAATTCCGCCCCAAAGTAAAGCCGCACTTGTACTTTTCCACCATTTGGGGTATGATGGAGGAAACCTATATAAATGAGGACAATGTTATGCAATACCGCAACGACAAATACGGCAATCCCGTCTCCATCCTGGGCTTCGGCTGTATGCGCTTCCCCCAAACCCTGGGCAAAATCGACATGGCGGCCACGGAGGAACTGCTGCTCCATGCTGTTGAGAGCGGCGTCAACTACTTCGACACCGCCTACATTTACCCCGGCAGCGAAGCCGCCTTGGGCGACATCCTCCACAAGCACGGCCTCCGTGAGAAGGTCTCCATCGCTACCAAGCTGCCCCACTATCTCATCCGCAGCGTGGAGGGCGCGGAAAAGACCTTCCAAGAGGAACTGCGCCGCTTGAAAACCGACTATGTGGACTATTATTTGATGCATATGCTGACGGACGAGGGGGCGTGGGAAAAGCTGAAAGCCCTGGGCGTGGTGGACTGGCTGGAGGAGCAAAAGCGCAAGGGCGTGATTCGTCAAATCGGCTTTTCCTACCACGGCAACTCCGACACCTTCTGCCGCCTTGTGGACGCCTACGACTGGGACTTCTGCCAAATCCAGTATAACTACATGGACGAGCACTCCCAAGCAGGCCGCCGCGGCCTCGACCACGCCCATGAAAAGGGCTTGCCCGTGGTGATCATGGAGCCCCTTCGCGGCGGGCGCTTGGTGAATAATCTCCCCGCCGCTGCCGAGAAGCTCTTTGCCGAACATACCCCTCACTACACCCCCGCCCAGTGGGGACTGCGCTGGCTGTGGGATCAGGAAAAAGTCACCTGTGTCCTCTCCGGCATGAACGCCATGGCGCAGGTGCAGGATAACATCGACACCGCCTGTAATGCCGCTGTGGGCGCACTGACGGACGATGACCAACAGATGCTCCAGCAGGTGGTGCAGGCCATCAACGCCGGCATGAAGGTAGGCTGCACCGGCTGCGGCTACTGTATGCCCTGCCCCAAGAAGGTGGACATCCCCGGCACCTTCGCCGCCTATAACCACCGCTACAGCGACACCAAGCTCCGTGGCCTCATTGAGTACGCCATGTGTACCGCCCTCCGCCGTGAGCCCACCTCTGCCTCCAACTGTATTGGCTGCGGCAAATGTGAGCAGCACTGCCCCCAGGGCATCCCTATCCGGGAGAAGCTGAAAGAGGCCTCCGCCGAACTGGAAGGCCCTCTCTACCGCATGGTGCGCAAGGCCAATCAGATTTTCAAGTTCTTCTGATAAATATGTAGGGGGCGATGCCCACATCGCCCCGCCGTCTACCGAGAGGCTTTCGTATGTTGCGCGTGCCGATGTGGGCATCGGCCCCTACAAAAAGCAAGACCGCGTATCCTGCGATACGCGGTCTTTATTTATTGTAATTCTTAAATCTTGCCCATCAGCACCAGTGCCGTGACGATTGCCGTTGCCAGCAGGGCGATGGTGAACAGCCAAAAGCCGCCGTTGAGCTTCTTGGGAGCGGCGTGGACATCGTGGGAGGGAGGCACAAGGTTGGCCTTCCGCAGAGCCGTTACCACGGGCTTGTAGATAATGAGGGTGGCCGCCATGTTCAGCGCACCCTTCACGAGGTTAAAGGGCAGGAACACGGGCAGCAGCATCTCCACCACGGCGGCGCGGGGCACGCCCATGTACAGGGGGGTAATGAGATAGTTCCACAGGATCATCACCACCGTCAGCGCCAGCGTGGCTACACCGAGGCCAATCACTGCGCCGTGACGGGAGTGGTTCTTTTTATAGATGTAGGAGGCGGTGCAGCAGAAAACGGCGGTAGCCAGCACATTCATCAAGCAGCCGATAGGGCCTGTGCCGCTGACGGTCAGCATCTCGATGACCGCCACCACAACGGCGATGACGGCGGCAGACACAGGACCATAGAGAAAGCCGCCGATGCAGATGACGGTGTCCTTCACCTCCAGCTGCAAAAAGCCCGCCACATCGGGAATGCTCTTACACAGCAGCATCACCACATAGGTAACGGCGGTCAGCATGGCGAGGGTCACCAGCTTCTTGATTCTTGCACTCTTTGCGGAAACAGCGTTTTGAGACATAAAAAATACTCCTTTTTGAAATGATACACACCTGAAAGCAGTCTTCCAAGGTGCACGCATTACAAAAAAGAGCATCACAAAAATGCTGTACACGCCTTCTCTCATCCAGACTATACTGTCGGTATCGGAATTGCACCGATTCCTGCCCGTAGGCTCGCGGACTATCACCGCCGGTGGGGACTTTCACCCCGCCCCGAAGACCAGTATTCCGTTGTGTTCACTTGCATCATACTATATTTGCGGAAAAAATGCAAGAGGGAAGTTTCGGCACAATAAAAATCCACCCCGGGAGGGGTGGATTTTTGTTGTTATAGGATTTTACTTCTCTTCGCTCACGCCGGCAAGTTCTGCAGCGCGGGCGAGAGCATCATCGATGTGGGGGCAGAAGTTGTCGCGGCCCACTTCGTCAATGAAGCCTGCTTTTTCCATGGTGTGCCAAGGCTGCTCGTTGACATGGGAGAACACGATGTGAATGCCCTTGGCGGCGCAGCGCTCGTGGAGATTCTTCAAGGCGTTCATGGCGGTAGCATCCACGGCGGGCACAGCACGCATACGGATGACGAGGCAGCGGGTAAAGTCCTTCACGGAGATGTCGGCGATACGGTCGGCAGCACCGAAGAACAGGGGGCCGCGAATCTCATACACGCGCACTGCCAGAGGCACTTGGCGCAGGTTAATGCTGTCCTCGGGCTTGTCGGCGTACTTCCAGCCGCGGACATCCGTCTCGTCGGACATACGCTTGATAAACAGCAGGCAGGCCAGCAGCATACCGATCTCGATGGCCACCACCAGATCGAAGATGACCGTCAGCAGGAA
>JAFQCJ010000037.1 GCA_017416445.1 Oscillospiraceae bacterium
CAGAACTTCCTGCCCGCCATCATCTTCGTGCTGGCTGCTGTTATCGCCTTCGCTACCGGTACTTCCTGGGGTACCATCGGTATCATGGCTCCCATCGTTGTTCAGGTCTTTGACTACAACGTGGATCCCACCCTGTGCGTTATCGGTCTGGCTGCTGCCTGCGCCGGCGGCGTCTGCGGCGACCACTGCTCCCCCATCTCCGACACCACCATCATGGCTTCTGCCGGTGCACACTGCTACCACCTGAACCATGTGTCCACTCAGCTGCCCTATGCCATCACCGTGGTGTGCGTGTCCTTCGTTGGCTTCATCATGGCCCCCTTCATCCGCTCTGCCGCTATCTGCCTGATCATTGAGATCGTGCTGATGATCGCTGTCCTGCTGGTGATCCGCGCTGTCGTGTCCAAGAAGAACGCCGACAAGTTCGCTGAGATCGCTGCTGTGAAGTAAGCTACATAACAAGCAAAAAAAGAAAGCCCGCAAGGGCTTTCTTTTTTTGCCTATGTTTGATTCTCAGAACATCTTGTCCACATAGCGGTTCAGCTTCTCAGCATTGAAGCTGTCCTTGAAGGTGTTCTTGAAACGCTGCACCGTCAGGGAGTTGAACTGCAGCACCTTGCGGTACTTCACAAGACCCAGCACCATACCCACCACGGCACAGATGGGGCCGTAGGGTGCGGCGCGCCATGCGGCGATGCCCAGTGCTGCCAGCACGATGATGGCGATGACCAGACCTGCGCCCTGCTTCTTAGGCAGGATGCGTTTGACTTCTTCCTCAGCGATAACGCCCTCCTCGATCATGACCTTGGCGAACTGCTTCTGCACGCCGAAGGTGGAGATGGCGCTGAGGGTAATGGGCGCTGCGGCGAAGAAGGCGAACAGCGTCAGCACCACATTCAGCAATAAAATGCCGAAACCTTCCATAAAAGATCCTCCTCAATTTTTAATTGTTATTTGTATCATAGATAATGTTGACATCCTCGCGGTTTGTCAAAAACAAAAGATGTCCGTAAAGCAGAGAAAACTCCACAATGTCGCCTACCTTAAGATCACGAGTGCAGTCTGTCACATCGAGAATGCAGTGGTCGGAGCTGCCACCAATCACGACGATACCTTCGTCGCGGGGGATCAGATTGTCCATATCGCCCACATCGGCACGGCCCATGGCCAGAAGTGCCCGCTTGCGGATGCCGATGTCTTCGTAAGTAGGCTTGCGGCCAAAAGCATCGATGCATAGCTCACCTTGGGGATGACTGGGCTTTTCGCGGATCTCGATGACCTCGGCCTGCAGGGTAAAGGCATCGGTGCGCATATAGTCCATGTCCGTGACCCCCCAACTGGTGGGCAGATTCACTAAGAACAGCTCGCCCATGCGGAGATTATTGATGCCCTCGGGCATGGTACGGTTGTGCACCAGCGTGTAGCTGGAAGTAGCACCGCCTGAAACGACCTCCAAAGGACGACCGATTTTAGCCTCAATACGCCGCGCGATGGCGATCAAGTCGTTCATCTTCTCGGGTGTAGGCCGCACCGAGCCGTAGCAGCTCAGGTTTACGCCGATACCCAGCAGATGCAGGTGGGGCATCATGTGCTCCACTGCCACGCAGGCAGCCACCATCTCGTCCTTGTCCCAAAAGCCTTCCCGCAGATCACCTAAATCTGCCATGACGATGACACTGTGGTTCTTGTTCTGTCGGGCGCACTCCTGCTCCAGTGCCTCCATAGTAGAGAGGTCGCTTTGGAGGGAGACTTCGCACAGGGAAACCACATCGGGCAGTTCCGACATGGCGGGGATGCGGATGAGCCAGTAGGGCCCGTCAACCCCTGCGTCGCGGCAGCGCTTGACCTGTTCAAGGCGGCTGGTGCCGAGAGAGGATGTGCCGCATTGCCGCATAATGCGGGCAATGGGGGGCATAGCATGGCAACCCTTGATAACGCCGCAGACATCAATGCCCATTTCGTGGCAGTGAGCCATGGCGGCCTCCACATTCTGCTGAAAACGCTTTTCATGTACGATCAAGCGGGGGAAATGGCGCTCCATAGGTCGTCTCCCTTCAGATAAAATACACTATTTTAATAGTATACCACATATTTCGTCACTGCGCTACATAAATTTTTGGGAGGCAATGGGAGGGAGAGTGCTATCCGTACTTGAAAAAGAGTCGGTGTTTTCGTATAATGAATAAAAGCCTTAGGAAAGGAATTTACCCTATGAGAAGATTGCTGATTCTTACCCTTGCGGCAGTGCTGACCTTAAGTTTCACCGCCTGTCATAAGCATACCTCCACTGCCCCTGCCAGCTGCCTCTATGATGAGGTGTGTATGGAATGCGGGAAGATCATGGCGGAAGCGCTGGGCCATGAAGCTGGTGCCGAAGCCACCTGCAGTGCGCCGCAGACCTGTAATCGCTGCGGCGAAGTGCTGACGCCTCAGTTAGCCCACACTTCTGCAGGGGCGGCTACCTGTACCTCCCCCGAGGTCTGTGCCGTGTGTGATGCTCAGATGAATCCTGCCCTCAGCCACCAGATCAACAGTGACGGCATATGCAGCGTGTGTGGGCAGCAGGTGGTCCCCGCCGGTGAGAAGTATATTCCTGCAGGTAAGGGCAGCTATACCTCTGATGACTTGAGTGCCATCGTGCCGGAGACCCAGAGAGGAGACCACTATCACAACAATATTGATGCCTATTATGCCAACGCCGTGCTGGTCTGCGGTGACTATGGCATTGAATACTTTATCCCCGATGCTACAGGCTCTACCGCCTATGCCAAAACGGTGAGCAAATTCGCCGCCAAATACCCCAATATCAACACCACCAGCCTTCTTATTCCCAAGTGCGCCGCTTTTGAGTCCCCCGCAGGGTACGATGATCCCTACGAGGCAACAAAGAGCTTTATCCAAAGTACCTACGACATGATGCAGGGTGTCACTACTGCCGATTGCATGGGCGTAATGACGGAGCATGACGGGGAGTATATGTTCTACCGCACCGACCACCACTGGACGAGCTTGGGTGCCTACTATGCCTCTGTGGCCTTCTGCGAGGCCAACGGTATTACCCCCTATGCTCTCGACAGCTATGAGACCACCATTCAAACGGGTATTATCGGCTCGCTTCACATGTACGGCGGACGCCCTGATGCGTTGAAAACCAACCCTGACTACACGGTTGCTCACTATCCCCATCAGGGGTATTCTATGGTCTATTACCGTGACGGTGTGAAATACAGCGGCGAGGCCATCAATGGCAACTATGGCGACTATGCACTCGTCTTCATGTGCGGCGACCAGCCCTTGACGGTCATTACCACTGACTTGAAAAACGGCAAAACGCTGCTGGTATTCAAGGAGTCCTACGGCAACGCCTTTATTCCCTATATGATCGACTACTTTGAGCAAATCGTGGTGGTGGATATCCGCGAGACAGTGCCCTCTGTGGCCTCTCTTGTTGCGGAGTACAATGTGACCGATGCGCTGATTATCAACAATTGCCAAGGCGCGGTGAGTTTGCAAAGCAACCTCGAGGCCCGCGCCCTGTCCTGAACCATCTGCAAAGGAGAAAATGCAAATGAGCGAGAAGAAACTATCCGAGCAGCTGCTCTATTCCCCCAAGCACGGCTATGACCGCCTCAGCGATGCTGAGCGGGCGGAGATGGAAGCCTATTGCAGGGACTATAAGACCTTCCTGGACCGAGGCAAGACCGAGCGCCTCTGTGTGGACTACTGTATCGAGCTGGCTGCTGCCCGCGGCTTTGTAGAGTATGTCCCCAACATGGAACTGAAGGCGGGGGATAAGGTCTACTGCAATAACCGAGGCAAAGGTATCATGCTGGCTGTCATCGGCCGCGAGAGCCTTGCCAAGGGTGCCAATATCGGGGCAGCCCACACCGATGCACCTCGTCTTGACCTTAAGCCCCGTCCTCTCTATGAGGATGCGGAAATGGCCTATTTTAAGACCCATCACTATGGCGGTATCCGCAAGTATCACTGGGTCACAGTGCCTCTGGAACTCCATGGTGTGGTCACCTGCGCCGACGGCAGTGAGATCGAGCTGCACATCGGCGATAAGCCCACCGATCCCCAGTTCATCATCAACGACCTGCTGCCCCATCTGGGTCGTGAACAGGCCAAGAAGCCCTTGGGTGAGGCTATCCCCAGCGAGAGTCTGAATATTCTGGTGGGCAGCATCCCTGTCACCGATGAGGAGGAGAAGCACCGTTTTAAGCTGGGGGTAATGCAGTATCTCCATGAGACTTACGGTATGGTAGAGGAGGACTTCATCTCCGCCGAACTGGAGGCCGTTCCTGCCTACACCGCCCGTGATGTAGGTTTTGATCGCAGCTTTATCGCTGCCTACGGCCATGACGACCGCGTCTGCGCCTATGCGGAGCTGGCGGCGCTCTTTGCACTGGAGATGCCGCAGCGCACTGCGGTGTGCATCTTCGCAGACAAGGAGGAAATCGGCTCTGAGGGCGTGTCGGGTATGCAGTCGCAGGCATTCGACAAATTTATGTCCGAGTTGTGTCATACACAGGGGGTCTCCCTCTACGAGTGCTATGCCCATTCTTTCTGTATCAGCGCCGATGTAACGGCGGCCTACGACCCCAATTTTGCCGAGGTCTACGATAAGCGCAACGCCGCCATGGTGAACTACGGTGTGGGCCTTTGCAAATATACGGGTGCCGGCGGAAAGTCCGGAGCCTCCGATGCCAGCGCCGAGGTGGTGGGGAAACTGCGCAAACTCCTCAATGATGACGGTGTCCACTGGCAGATGGCGGAACTGGGCAAGACCGACATGGGCGGCGGCGGCACAGTGGCCAAGTTTATGGCCCAGCGTAACATTGATGTCATTGATGCCGGCGTTCCTGTGCTGAGTATGCATGCTCCTTGTGAGACAGTGGCCAAACTGGATTGCTACATGACCTATCGCTGCATGAAAAGTGTGTTTGAAAAAGCATAACGAGACGACAAAAAAGGCACCCTACAGGGTGCCTTTTTTTCTGTTTTTCATTCAATGATCCCGCCGCCCAGAACAATGCTGCCGTCATAGAGAACAACGGTCTGCCCCGGGGTAATGGCCCGCTGCGCCTCATCAAAGGTGAGGTGCAGTCGTCTCTCGGGGAGGACTTCAGCTGTGGCAGCCGCGTTTTTTTGGGAATATCGCGTTTTGGCGCTGCAGCGGAAGGGAGAGGAAGGCGTACTGCCCGCAAGCCAGTTCATCTCGCCGGCGGTGAGATGGCGGGTGAACAGGCGATCATTGTCACCCAGCGTTACAGTATTGGCCTCTGCATTTTTTGCCAGCACATACACATGGCGGCCCAGAGCGATGCCCAGACCCTTACCCTGTCCAATGGTGTAACAGGGAAGACCGCGGTGCTGCCCCAGCACAGTGCCGTCCTCGTCGATGAAGTTGCCGCTTTGCAGCGAGACACCCTCCCGCTCCAGAAAGGAGACATAGTCTCCGTCGGGGATAAAACAGAGGTCCTGACTATCTCCGCGGTCTGCATTCAAGAGTCCTGCCTCCTGTACCAGAGCGCGGGCGGCAGCTTTATCTATTTCGCCCAAGGGCAGAAGGAGATGGCGCAACTGGTGCTGGGTCAAGCGGCAGAGGACATAGCTCTGGTCCTTGCGAAGATCTTTTCCCTGCAACAGGCGACACTGTCCTGTTGCGGCATCCCGCTCCACCCGGGCGTAGTGGCCGGTCGCCAGATAATCGTAGCCATGAGAAAGGGCATAGTCCATCAGCAGACCGAATTTTATGGATTCATTGCAGCGGATGCAGGGATTGGGGGTGCGCCCGGCGCAGTATTCAGCGATGAAGGGCGCCACGACACTGTGGCGAAAGGCGTCCTGCGCCTCCAACAGCGTGAAACCGACTCCCAGCTGCGCAGCTGCAGCGCGGGCATCGGTTTCAGCGTTCTCATCTGCCTCACCGTGGAGGCGCAACATCACACCGTCGACATGGTAGCCTCCACGCTGCAGCAATAGTGCCGCTGCGGTGCTGTCCACGCCGCCGGACATGGCAATGAGTACTCTTTCTTTCGTCATGGTTGTGTCCTCACGGTATGATACGGGGTAAAACAGGGAAGGATGATGACGCAGGGGGTTATTCTGCGTCACTATCCAGAAACGCACGGAAAGGCAGCGCGTCGCTCAGCTCCATCAGTGCGGGACTGAAGCCGCCGGCATAGTCGAAGATGGGCTGACGCAGCACCGTCTGATGGCCGCGGCGCAGAGGCAGTGCCAGTGTGGCCGTGGTACCTTCCCCTTCGCGGCTTTCCAGCAGCAGTCGCCCGCCGTGACCTTCTGCCACCTTTCGGGCAATCAGCAGTCCCAAGCCCAATCCGTGGGGACGGGGATCCAGTCGATCCGTGTGGAGACAGCGGTCAAAGACCGATTCCATCAACTCGGCACTGATCCCAACGCCGGTATCAGATACCGACAGCAGCGCGAGTTTGTCCGATTTTTCCAAACGGAGGGTCACTTCGCCGCCGGGTTGGGTGAATTTAAAGGCGTTGCTGAGAAGATTCCACAATGCCCGCTCCAGATAATCGCGGTGGATACCTGTAGCCAGGAAAGACTCGTGGCACTCCAGCTTCAGGCGAAGACCTGAGAGCTCTGCCAGCGCCGAGCAATGTTGGTACAATTTTTCCATCAAAGGCACCAGATCGGCATCGCTGAGAAAGAAAGGAATGGGCTCAGTCAGTACCGAGGCCATAGACATATTGTTTACTGTCCGCAGCAGACGAAAACAGCTCTGGCGTAAAATGGCGGCCTCCGGCAGGTCACAGCCGGTCTTGGCAATGAGGCTTTGGGCAGCCAGGTGGAGACTGTCCAGCGGGAAACGGAGAGAAGCTGCCACTGAGGGCAACAGTTCAGAGAGCATTTGCAGTTCGTCGCGGTCAAATTCACTCACCGGTACAACCTCCTTTACGCATTGGTAGCCTCCCGCCGCAAACGGGGAACTATGTGCGGGAAAAGGCGGTGGCTCAGCCATATAATACCAAACAAGGCGCAAAAAAACAAGAACCTTGTGAAAGTTTCCCGAATTTAGAAAAAAACGCAAATTTGTAAAAAAAGGACTTGCAATTTGATAACTGATTGCATATAATTCTGAATGTACCATACATTTGATATGTTCCATCATATGATTATTATAACGAGAGGAAGTAACAATTATGAGCATTAAAGTTGGTATTAATGGTTTTGGCCGTATCGGCCGCATGGTCTTCCGCGCCAGCATCAACCATCCCGAGATCGAGATCGTGGGCATCAACGACCTGTGCCCTGCTGATTATCTGGCCTACATGCTGAAGTATGACACGATGCATGGCCGTTTCCAGGGTGAGGTTTCCTTCACCGAGAACGCCATCGTGGTCAACGGCAAGGAGATCCCCATCTTCGCCGAGCGCAACCCCGCCGACATTCCCTGGGGCAAGCTGGAGGCCGAGTATGTGGTGGAGTCCACCGGTCTGTTCCTGACCAAGGACAAGGCTCAGGCTCACATCGACGCCGGTGCCAAGAAGGTCATCATGTCCGCCCCCTCCAAGGACGACACCCCCATGTTCGTCTGCGGTGTCAACCTGGACAAGTACACCAGCGACATGAACTTCGTGTCCAAAGCCTCCTGCACCACCAACTGCCTGGCCC
>JAFQCJ010000038.1 GCA_017416445.1 Oscillospiraceae bacterium
GATGTGGGGGCAGAAGTTGTCGCGGCCCACTTCGTCAATGAAGCCTGCTTTTTCCATGGTGTGCCAAGGCTGCTCGTTGACATGGGAGAACACGATGTGGATGCCCTTGGCGGCGCAGCGCTCGTGGAGACTCTTCAACGCGTTCATGGCGGTAGCATCCACGGCGGGCACAGCACGCATACGGATGACAAGGCAGCGGGTAAAGTCCTTCACGGAAATGTCGGCAATGCGGTCGGCAGCACCGAAGAACAGGGGGCCGCGAATCTCGTACACGCGCACTGCCAGAGGTACCTGACGCAGATTGATGCTGTCCTCGGGCTTGTCGGCGTACTTCCAGCCACGGACGTCCGTCTCGTCGGACATACGCTTGATAAACAGCAGGCAGGCCAGCAGCATACCGATCTCGATAGCCACCACCAGATCGAAGATGACCGTCAGCAGGAAAGTGCCCACCAGCACGATGATGTCGGACTTAGGCGCAGTTTTCACCAGATGGACGAAGGGACGCCACTGGCACATATTGTAGGCCACGATAAAGAGGATGGCGGCGATGGTGGGCATGGGGATCAAGGCGGCGTAGGGCATCAGCACCACCAGCACCAGCAGCAGCACCACAGCGTGCACCATACCGGCAATGGGGGTGCGACCGCCGGACTTGATGTTGGCGGCGGTACGGGCGATAGCGCCGGTGGCGGGAATACCGCCGAAGAGGGCAGAGCCCACATTACCGATACCCTGCGCGATCAGCTCCATGTTGGAGCGGTGGCGGGAGGACACCATACCGTCAGCCACCACGCAGGAGAGCAACGACTCGATACCTGCCAAAATGGCGATGGTGAAGGCATCGGGCAGCAGTGCGCCCATGTCCTTGAGATTGATCGCGGGGATGGTGAGAGAGGGCAGGTCGTTGGAGATGGTGTAGAGATCGCCGATGGTGTTCACAGGCAGATGGAAGATCTTCACCATCAGTGCGCCCACCACCACGGCGATCAAGGAGGGGGGCACGCGCTTCTCGATCTTGGGATAGACAATGAGGATCACGAGGCACACAGCACCCACCAGCAGGGCATAGGGATTCACAGAGCCGATGTTGTGGAAGAAGGCCTCCACCTTCTCCAGCGTCTCAATGGGGGCTTCGCCGTGGGCGTAGCTGACGCCGCAGAAGTCCTTCCACTGACCGATGAAGATGGTCACGGCGATACCGGCGGTAAAGCCGGTGGTGATGGTGTAGGGGATGTACTTAATCAGACCGCCGAAACGGCACAGGCCCATCACCACAAGGATGATGCCTGCCATAACGGTGGCCAGCACGAGGCCGGACATACCCTTCTCCGCCACGATGCCTGCCACGATGGTGGCGAAAGCGGCGGTAGGGCCTGCGATCTGCACCGTAGAGCCGCCGAAGAAGGAGATAAGGAAACCTGCCACAATGGCGGTGTAGATACCCTGCTCGGGGCCCACGCCGCTGGCAAGCGCCAGTGCGATAGACAGGGGCAGGGCGATGATGGCCACAATGATACCGGAGATGATATCCTTCACCAACTGCTGACGGGTATATCCCTTCAAGCTGGTGAAGAGCATGGGAGTAAAGTACTTCATATTCTTGACCTCACAACACACAATATAATAAAGAAATTGCGAATAACACAAACACCGCTATATTACGCCTTAAATGCGGGAAATGCAAGCATAAAAGTGCCGAAAAATGCAGAAAAAACACTGCTTTTTATAGCAGTGTTTTTCAAATGGGTGAGTTTTACTTTTCCATGGCCTTTTTGGCGGCCTCAACTTGACTTTTCACGCCGTTAATGAGCAGCAGCGTGTCGATGCCCATGACCATGGCGTCGTATCCTGCGGCAAAGCCATCGGCAACGCCCTGTGCCGTGCCGGTAAAGAAGAAGCAGAATTTTCCCGCCTCACGGCAGGCCTTGCGAATGCGGGCAAAGGCATTTTGTACCTCTTCGTGATCGAACTGACCGGGGAGACCTAAGGCGATAGACAGGTCGAAAGGCCCGATGAACACGCCGTCCACGCCCTCCAAGGCCACAATCTCCTCAATATGCTCCAGCGCCTCCTTCGTCTCACACTGGGGCAGCAGCAAGGTGGCCTCGTTCATCACTGCCATCGTCTCGGCGGTGGTGCGCTCGGTGTCGAATCCCCAGCCATCTTTGCGGGTGGGGCAGAAGCCACGCTGCCCGATAGGGGCGAACTTGGCATAGTCGATGATCTGCTGTACCTCCTCCACAGAGTGGATGTTGGGCACAATGAGACCCCGTGCCCCTACATCCAGCAGCTTCAGCACAGCGCTGCGGCTCAAGTCCCGAACGCGGCATAAGGCCGTAAGGCCGCTCAACTCCGCCGCACGCATCAGCTCCATGGCGGTTTCCGCCTCGGCGGGAGAGTGCTCACAGTCAATAATGACAAACTCAAGTCCCGTTCTGCCCAGACACTCAATGGCGGTGGGACTATTGAGACCGCAGAAGGTGCCAATGGGGCGCTCACGGCGGAGAAGCTGTTCTTTCAGTTTGTTTTTCATAAGCGTTTCCCTCTTATTGTTCCGGTGTCAGGCTATAGTAGTGATCCTCTTTGATAGAGGTCTCCAGCCGATTGAGCATCAGTACATACTTGATGGCGTTGAAGCGGGGGTGTCCCTGCAGCATGTAGCCGTCGTCACCGGCGGTGATCACCAGCTTGGCACCGGAGATGATGGTGGCGGCGGTGATGTCGGCAACGGGGAGAGAAATGTCACCGAAAGTGAGAGTTTTGTTCGTCAATGTCACGGTGACCTCGCCCAGATCGTGGCGGTCTGTACCGTTGTAGCGGCACCCCTGTACGCCATCATCCTGCCAGAGGACAGCACCGTCGGCAATCATTTGCTCTGCTGTCCACTGCTTTTGTGCATTGTACCAGTCTACCAGACGGCGATGGGGGAAAGCGGCATCGTTACAGTGGAGCAGCAAGTCCTCGCCGTACTCCACTTTGAGGCCGCAGTTATGGCAGTGGATGAGAGCACCCTCAGAGCGGAGGGTAGCGGTCTTGCCGCAGTGAGGACAGAGGAAGAGGAGTCGTTCCAGATACTCTGCCCGGGTGGCAGAACGATAGCGTTTGCCGTGTTCCGAGTCGATGTAGCGCATCCCCTCGATGACGGTGGTGTAGAGGGTGTCATCATCCATAGCGGACATCTCCTCCACACTCAGTTCCCGAACTACCTTTCCCTCAAAGGGGCCGCGGCGTTTGTTATGGTTCCAGCGGGGATTGACACCGTAGCCGCCCTGCAGCTGATAGAGAAGAACCGGGATCTTCAGCATACGGATGAGTTTCACCACCGAGGGGTCAACATAGAAGGAGTAGTCGGCCCACACCCGGTTGCCGGTGGGGAAGAGGAGGATGGAGCCGCCCTCTTTCACGGTCTTGAGGCAGGTGCGGATACATTTGATATCGGCGGCGGCCTTGTGCTTATAGATGGGGGCAAAGCAGTAGCGCAGCAACCGTGGGAAAAACTTGTTGGAATTGAGATGATCCGAGGCGATGATATAGGGCATCTTCGTAAAGCTCAGCACCACGAAGGCGGGGTCCAGCAGCGCCTGGTGATTGGACAGGATGAGATACTGCTTGTTCTCACGAATGGGGAATGTTTCAGCCCGATAGCCGTACCACACACGGGTAAGAAGCCAGATGATGGGACGCAGAATGTGAAACACCACCTGATGCCGCGGATGTGTGTGTGAGGTCTTCGCCATAACAAACCCTCCTTTACTTGCATAGATGGCAATACTATAGCATATTTTCTCCCGCAAGTCCATACTTGGGCATCTCCCCGCCCCCAAAAAAGAAAGAATGGGGAATTATTATAAAATTGTTCTATTCTGTGAGAATTTTCGCATCTTTTCATTGCATTTGTGCAGCAGGTGTGCTATGATAAAGACAAATAGAAACAAAATGTCCACATACAAAAAACAATTTGCTGTCAAGGAGGAACCAACCATGCTGCAGATGGAAATGATCTGGAATGCCCGCAGTGTTCTCTCGGGTATCATCAACAAAACGCCTCTGATCCCCGCCGGTGAGGTACAGGGCGGCTCTTTGTACCTCAAGGCCGAATGCCTGCAAAAGACCGGTGCGTTTAAGCTTCGCGGCGCCTATTATAAGATCGCAACTCTCTCCGAGGAGGAGAAGCGCCGCGGCGTCATCGCCTGCTCGGCGGGCAACCACGCACAGGGCGTGGCTTTCGCCGCACGGGACATGGGCATCCATGCCGTTATCTGTATCCCTGAGGGCGCCCCTCTTTCCAAGATCGAGGCCACCCGCAGCTATGGTGCCGAGGTGGTGCTGGTGCCCGGTGTGTACGACGATGCCTATGCCGAGGCCATCCGCCTCCGTGACGAGCATAACTACACCTTTATCCATCCCTTCGATGATCCTGCCATCATGGCAGGTCAGGGTACCATCGGCCTGGAGATCCTGGACCAGCTGGAGGATGTGGATGTCATCGTCACCGCCATTGGCGGCGGCGGACTCATCTCCGGCATCGCCTATGCTGTCAAGCAGCTCAAGCCCTCCTGCAAGGTGATCGGTGTTCAGTCCGAGGGTGCTGCCAGCATGGTGGAGGCGCTGAGAAAAGATGAGATCATCACCCTGCCCCATGTGGATACCATTGCCGACGGTATCAAGGTCAAGACCGCCGGAGATAAGACCTTCCGGATGTGCCGCCAGTATGTGGACGAGGTGGTGACCGTCTCCGAAAGTGAGATCGCCGAGGCCATTTTGTGGCTGCTTGAGAAGCAGAAGCTGATCACTGAGGGGGCCGGTGCCGTGTCTGTGGCTGCTGTTGCCTCCGGCAAAATTGATGTGGCGGGCAAGAAGGTCGTGACCCTTCTCTCCGGCGGCAATGTGGATGTGACGACACTGGAGCGTATCATCAAGCACGGCCTTACCGCAGAGGGCCGCGTCTGCTCCTTCTCCACTCTGCTTCACGACCAGCCCAATGCGCTGGCTACCTTCCTCTCTGCTGTGTCTGCTGTGGGCGTCAATGTGCTGGAGGTTCACCATGACCGCAGCAGCATGAAGGCCGGTGTCAATGCCATCCGCGTCCGTCTGGTGGTGGAGACCCGCAACAAGGCACACATTCAGGAACTGTATGCAGCCCTGACAGAGCAAGGCTATGCCGTTATCGAATAAGGAGTCATGTTATGTATCTTCCCACCCGCTGCCGCACGGAGGACGGCTATCTGGTACACCAGAGTTTGATGACCGAGGTGCCCTACGGACGCTTTACCGTCGATAAAAAAGGCTGCGCGTTCATTGCCGTATACAATGCCGTGCGCTATTTTGCCCGCCCCCACACCGAGGAGGAGGTACATCACTTCTTCCATCGCCATGCGTTTCTCGGGGGGATGCTGGGTACCCCCATCTTCCATCTGGGCTACGGTATCTATCGCTTCGGTCTGCGCATCCGCGGTATCCGCTATCGGAATCTCTCCGGGGTGGAGGCGGGGATCCTGTGGTACCATGCCGGCACCACCAAGCACTATGCCTTTCTTCGCCGCGGCGAGGGGGAGAACTTTCACTACTACAATACCTCCGTGGCCCAGCAGGAACTGCCTTTTTGCGATTTTACCGACAAGTATGTGAAGAAAACGCCTCTCCTGAAACTGCCTATCATGTTTACCCTGTCTCTGGGCAGGAAAAAGTAACAAACAGCCCATATTCTCCAGGAATATGGGCTGTTTTCGTTGCATATCACAAAATAGAAATAACCAATTATTTCCTGTTTTGTCGAACGGTTTTCAGAAAAAGAAGGGTGATTCGACAAAATAACCTTGAAAAGAGTGTCCGAATCTGTTATTTTACTCACCGACACGGCGATTTGATGGCCTTTGCCGCGAAATGCGCCGTATGAGATTATAGGAAAAGGACGGATCAGGCGATGGAGAAGCAAGTCAAGGTAGTACTGGTGGACGGTAATGAGGAATCCCGCCTGCTGTTGGGGGAATATCTGCGTAATTCCGAAGGTGTTTCCCTCTGCGGCTGCACCGGAGAGGGGGAGCAGCTGATGCAGATACTGGAAAAGGAGAAACCCGATGTGGTGGTGATGGATGTGATCCTATCCGGTGCCGATGGTATGTCCCTCCTGCGCCATGCCGCCAAAAGCGCCAAGGTCATCGTTATCTCCGCTTTTTGCAGCGACCGCGTCATCGGAGACGCGCAGCAGATGGGTGCGTGGTACTTTATGTCCAAGCCCATCAACCCTGAGATGCTGGTGAACCATGTGCGGCGGGCAGTACAGCCGGAGGAGCCTGCCCTGCGAATGCCCTCACTGGAGAGCGCCGTTACGGCGATTATCCATGATGTAGGTGTACCTGCTCATATCAAGGGGTATCAGTATGTCCGCGAGGCCATCATTCTGGCGGTGGAGGACATCGACATCATCAATGCCGTCACCAAGGCACTGTATCCCGCTGTGGCCAAGCATTTCGGTACCACACCCTCCCGTGTGGAGCGGGCTATCCGCCATGCTATCGAGGTGGCATGGGACAGAGGGGATCTGGAAACCCTCCAGCACTATTTCGGCTACACCGTCAACTCCGCCAAGGGGAAGCCCACCAATTCCGAGTTCATCGCCATGATCGCCGACCGCATCCGCCTCCAGCAGCGGAAAGCCGGCGTGGTGTGAGAAAACTCCATAGAAAACGCCTTCGGTATTCGGTACCGAAGGCGTTTGTTTTTCTGTTTTACAGCAGCAAACCTGCTTTTACATGCTCCATGACCTCGCTGCCCTTTAACTCTTCAATGAGAGCTAAGGCAAAGTACATGGCCGTGCCGGGACCCCGAGAGGTGAAAATATTGTTGCGGCTTTTGACCACCATATTCTCGGAGTAGATTGCATGAGATAGTTCCTCTTTCATGGCAGGATAGATGGTGGCTTTTTCTCCGTCCAGCAGACCCAGCTGTGCCAGAATCATGGGAGCGGCGCAGATAGCAGCCAATGTCACACCCTGCGCCTGCTTTTCCTTCAGCAGTGTCATGAGTCCCTCATGTGCCTGCAGGTTGGTGACACCGGGCAGACCGCCGGGGAGAATCAGCATTCTGGCGTTGTCGAAGGACAATTCTTCAAACAGGGCATCTGCCATTACGGTAATGCCATGACCGCCGCATACCGCCTTGTTGCCGGTAACGGATACGGATGTGATGTCACACTTGGCGCGGCGCAGCAGATCTATCACCGTCAGCGCTTCTACTTCTTCAAATCCTTCAGCTAAAAAGATATACAGCATTGATTTCTCCCTCCCGTTATTCCACTGTGCGGCACTCGTAGGAGACCAGCACTTCATTCATAATATAGCAGATATACTGCTCTTCCTCTCCCAGTACATGGGCCCAGCCATATACGCCGAAGCCGTCATCATACCAGTCGGTAGGCGGGCGAAAAGTATAGCCCTCCAGCGCAGTGGCAGCCGTCTTCAACTGTGCATAACTGTCGCCCACACAGATGACATCCAGCATTTCCGCACCCACCACATCAGAGCTGACAGCCTGGATAACGGTATCATCCGGCGTGCCAATGAAGCGGTAGGGCACATGTCCCAGATCCTCATAATAGAAATAGGGTGGGTCACCCTCGGGGGTCACGGCGGTATAGTCCTCCCCGAAGAGGGCAGTAATCTCTTCACCGGAGAGGCCGATCAGTTCTTTTGCCGTATACACCTTGGGGATGGTGACAGTGTCACCGGGTGTTCCATTTTCCTCCGGCAGTGCAGGAAGCTGATGGGCGCAGCCCGTCAGCAGCAGACATACCGACAGCAGAAGAACCAGTCTCCTCATCATCACAATACCTCCCGACAGACAGTGTACACATATAGTGTACACCAATTTCTGTAAATTATCAAGGGGAGAAGAAGAGGAAAAGAAAACCCCTCCGCAGCGGCGGAGGGGAGATGATCTTGATTACAGCCATGTTTCCACATTTGCGCGGCGGGGAGATTTGGCAATGGTCAGCACCTCGGGATAGCCCAGCACCATGGACAGGTACAGCTGATACCCCTCGGGAATGAATTTTGCCTTATTGACAGCGGTTTCCTCCGTTTTGAACACATCCTTGGAGTAGACGGTCAGGGGACAGGCAGAGAGACCGAGGGCATGGGCGGCATTCATCATATTGGCCGCTGCCATGTAGGCGCTGCAATCGGGCCAGGGGCATTTAGGGTCATAAGAGATCATGATGACCACCGGTGCGCCGAAAAAGTCAGCGGGGAAGGGCCATGTGGCGCCTTTGGGAGCCAGTTTCTGAAACTCCGGCGGCTCAGGACAGACAGCATCAAGGAGTTCCTGCTTGCCCTCCTCGGTGGTGATCACCGTGAAGTGCCAGCCCTGTGCGTTGTGACCGCTGGCAGCGTACTTTCCCGCCTCCAGGATCGCCTCCAGTTTTTCCCTTTCCACGGCCGCATTTTTAAACTTTCGACAGCAGAAGCGGGTCATCATGTTTTGAAGTACGGCATTTTCCATTATAGAGTCCTCCCATAGAAACGGCGTTGATTTTCAACAAAAATATTTTACCAAAAGCCTCAAGAGAATGCAATAGTGAGGGTTTTACGAATCCGCCGTCGGAAGAAGTACAAATAAAAAAGAGACCTGCATCAACGATGCAAGTCTCCTTGGCAGCAACGAGGGGAAGCAGTAGCTTAACAGAAGGGCAAGCTATCTATCCTGCATGGGGAGAGCGCGAGAGGGGAGGGGATGCCCCTCTCGCTTTTAATAAAACTCCCGCGGAAACTATCGGCCAACGGGCGATAGTTTTTGAGGGAGAAGGATTCGAACCCTCGAAGATCGCCTGCGGCGACTTCGTGCGCTTGCGCGCTGTATTGAAATGTATGTGAGGGTTTTACGAATCCGCCATCGGCCGAAGTAAAAATAAAAGAAAGAGACCTGCATCAACGATGCAAGTCTCCTTGGCAGCGGGAGAAGGATTCGAACCCTCACATACGGAGTCAGAGTCCGCTGTGCTACCATTACACAATCCCGCTGTGTCCTGTCGAACATTACTTATTATACGCATCACGCAGAATTTGTCAATACTTTTTTTCCTTTCCTGCGGGAAAATTTCAAAGAAATCCCCGCCGCGGAGATGCGCGGCGGGAAGAGCGGATCATTCTTCCACCTCGGGGCAGTGGTAGCGGGGTTTTCCCACGGAGCGGCGGCCATATTCGATGGCGGCGGTGGGACAATTGCAGATGCAGGCCATGCAGTGGGTGCAGCGACCTGTCCACACCGGGCGTCCATTGGCCATATGGATGCTGTTGGTGACACAGCCCTCAGCGCACTTGCCGCAGGAGATGCAGGCATCGGACACACGGAAGGCACGGTCTTTGACAAACAGGGGATAGAAAACGCCGTTCACCACGGCGGACATCAGCTTATCCTTCACTCCGTCCTTGGCAGCGGGGAAGTTTTCCTCAGCGGCAATGTAGCGCAGTGCTTTTTTAAGAGACCGCTGCGCAGCGTGGACGATGCGTCTGGCCTCATCCTCCTGCGGGACGGGGAACATGGCCACATAATTCTCCGGCATTACCACCGCCATGGTACCCCGGTAAATGAGACCCTTTTCCCGACAAAGGGCGGCGTTATAGGCGCCGGCACCGCCGATACCGTCGCCGCAGGTCATGACAAAATAGGCCTCGTCATGGCCATCGAAGTTACCGCGGCGAATGAAGTCGGCAAAAACGCGGGGCAGCTGCCATGCGTAAGTGGGGGCAACAAAGATCCAGGGCTTGCCGCTGATGAGTTCGGCGGCGATACCGTCGCGGATAAAGTAGAAAGCATCAATGCAGGCATCCTCCAGATGCCGCGCCAGAAACTCGGCGCAGTAGCGGCTGTTGCCGGTGCCGGAAAAATAGACGATCATCGGGCGTTCTCCTTCTTTATAAGTCTTGCACTTATTGTACCCTACCGCCTACAGCTGCGCAAGAGAAATTCCGTTGCATTTGGCGGTGTAAGGCGGTAAAATAGAAAAAACAGGGGAGAGGAGGGGAACAGATGCTGTTTGATGCCCGGATTATCCGCTCGCAGCGGCGTACCGTAGCGGTGGAGATCACAGCCACTGGCCGTGTGGTGGTACGCGCACCGATGGGATTGTCGGAACAGGACATCGCCGCCTTTTTGGAGTACAGGCGTCCGTGGATCGAGAAGCATCTGGCCTGCCGCCTGCCCCCACTGTCGCCCTTTACGGAAGAAGAACTGGCTTCCCTGTTGCAAAAGGCACGAGAGGATCTCCCCCGCCGTGTGGCGCATTTTGCCCCTTTGGCAGGCGTCGGTGTGAATCGCGTCACTGTCCGCTGTCAGCGCACCCGCTGGGGCTCCTGCTCGGCCAAAGGAAATGTGAATCTGAATTGCCTCCTCATGCTCTGCCCCGAATCGGTGCGTGACTATGTGGTGGTCCACGAACTGTGTCATCGCCGTGAGATGAATCACTCTCCCCGCTTTTGGGCGGAGGTGGAGCGTGTGCTGCCCGACTACCGGGTGTCCCGGCAATGGTTAAAGACCAAGGGGCGCACCGTTATAGGCCGGCTGGACAGAGGATAAAAAAGAGACCCGTGAGGGTCTCTTTTTTTATAACTGGGCAATTTTGCTTTTGGCCTCAGCCAGAATGGCGGCGACATCGGCCCCGATGATATCCAGTCCCTCGGCGGCAAGGCACTGTACCGTTTCAATACCGAAAAAGCCCCGTGCCATGGCCTCCACATACTGAAAACCGTAATTGCCTATGATGGGCCCGCCTGCGGTGGTCACATAGACAAGGCGGCGGGCGCGGCAGAGACTGCGGGGCACACCGTGGTCATCGTAGCGGAAGGTGATGCCACTGACGGTGATGGCCTCGAAGTAGGCGCGGACAGCGGCAGGGAACAGCAGATCCCAGTAGGGGGCCGCCAGCACAATGGTGTCAGCTGCAGCAAATTGATGGGCCCGGGCAAACAGAGGGGCATCCAGCGCACCCTCTGCCAGCAGCTTATCCCGCTGGGCCAGTGTCTCGGGGGTGAGTCCTGCAGGACCATTCTCTGCCAGCACCAGCGTCTCCGTTTCGCCTCCCAGATGGGCCAGCACTGCCTGTGCCAGTTCCCGCGTGCGGGAATTTTCCCGCATACAGCCGTCAATAAACAGTGTCATATGCCTCGTCCTCCTCAATATTTCTTGCTCAACACCAAGAACGACACCCAGTACAGCACCAACAGCAGACACAAAGCCATAGATGCGGCGAAGCTCAGGGTTTCCTGTCCTGCAATTTTGAAAGCAATGGTGGCCACGGCGGCGATCAGCACAAAGAGATAGCCCGACCAAGCCCATGCCTTGTTGCGGATGTAGTGGTTGCGCTCATCCTTGGCGGCAATCTCCGCCTTCTCGCGGTACTCCTCGTTGTTGCGGTAGCGGAAGAACTGCACCACCCGCACTACACCAACGGCAATCAGTGCACCGCCCATACCGCTCCAAAACTCGTCTACCACTTCCATCATGCCCAGTACCAACAGCACCGCACCCAACACAATGTAGCAAATGACGGCGATCACGCGTCTATCGTTTCTCATTCCGTTACCTCCTCTTCAAAGAGAAATACTTCCTCAATGGTCATGTCAAAATACTTGGCGATCTTAAACGCCAGCAGGATGGAGGGGTTATACCGCCCGTTCTCCAGTGAACTGATGGTCTGCCGCGAAACCCCCAGCGCCTTGGCAAAGTCCTCCTGCCGAATGTTCCGCTCCTTGCGAATGGCCTCAATGTTGTTTTTCATCGCCTCACCTCCTTCTGGTAAAGTTTGCTTTACATATCTTTTGATCAGACTATACCACGCGGCAGCTGAGTTGTCAAGTATGCTTTACAAATTTGAGAAAATATTTCCGCGGGAGAAGGTCTTGGGGAATAACGGCCCCGGCGGCAGAAGGAGGGCACTGCGTGTGTGTTAAGACAAATAAAAAATTTTTGCCCCCCTTCCAAACGATTGAAAAACGACAGGGAATCTGCTATACTCACCCTTAATCGATTTTGTCCAGAAACAGGAGGAGCCTCAAGCGGCAGCGTTCCGTATGCTGTTGGTGTACCGGGACCGCAACGATGAAGAGATCCTGATTTCCAATTTCTTCCAAGGGAGGAACGAATATGAGAGCAAATAAGACAATGAAAAAGGTACTCAGCATTCTGCTTTGCCTGTGTATGGTGCTGCAGTATGTGCCGACCACCGCTTTTGCTGCAGATACGGCAGAGGGTGGACTGTGTGAGCATCATACCGAGCATACAGCGGAGTGCGGCTATGCAGCGGCGGGAGCGCAGGAGTGCCACTATGAATGTGCCGAGTGTGCGGCAGCTTCGGAATCCGAGGAACCCTCCGAAGAATCCTACGAGCCTGCCCCGGTGTGCGACTGCGGCACCGATGATCCGGCGATCCACGCCACCACCTGCGCCGTGTATGTGGCCCCGGAGAACCCCCAGTGCTTCTGCGCGGAAAAATGCGCCGAAGCCAATGTCTGGTGTGATATCTGCGGCGTTGACTACACCA
Source organism: Oscillospiraceae bacterium (assembly GCA_017416445.1). Classification (GTDB taxonomy): domain Bacteria; phylum Bacillota; class Clostridia; order Oscillospirales; family Oscillospiraceae; genus Vescimonas. The sequence continues at coordinate 12,539 of JAFQCJ010000038.1, forward strand.
AGTGCGGCGGCACCGATACGGCGGTCACCTGGGCTGCTGTGGACCTGAGCTGCAACACATCTTCCTTTGGTAACGACAGGGGGACCTGGCGTCTGAACCCGGACAATGCCGCAACGGAATTCTACAACCTGATTGATGATAACCTTATCGGCGGATATAGTTATGTCCCGGACAAAACTTACATCACAACAAACGCATTTGACTACAGGGATGGTTTGGGCAACGACGGTTTTTTGTGGACCGACTGCAAAAATCAGACCATTCAGGACGGCAAATACTATATCTATGTCTTCACACGAAGTGCTAGCCAGATCAATCGGATAGAGTATATTGTGGATGTCCAGCTGCGGTATACCGTCAACATCAGCGTAACCGGAGCCCCCTCCGGTTATGGCGGCGTGACCCTGAATGGCAGCAATGCCGGAAGTCCCCAGTATCTGCAGAAGGGTAGCAACATTACGCTGACCGTGAAGGATGTGCCGAGCCATAAGCATACCGTGACCTTTGACACCGGTGTCACTTGTATGCAGAATGGAGATACTTATGCATTCTCCAATGTAAACAAGAGTTTTACCTTCAAAGTTGTCTACGAGGCGGATGAATTCGCCACTGTTTCTTTCGGACAGCCCGAAGGTGCCACCATTTCCGTGAATGGCAATTCCACAAGTCCCGTTCAGGTCATCGCCGGGATGCCCTATACGGTATCTGTTAAAGCCAATGACGGCTATTATCTCACGGGGATCACGGTGGATGGCACCACCACCGGCCTCGACACCACATCCTACAATAAAAACCTGACCGCCGGTGCCAACGGTGCTGGTCACACCATTTCCGTAACCACCGCCCAAATAGAGATCCCGGTGCATACCACAGCGAGCATCACCTACACCAAGAATCAGGATAAAGCGTCTCTGATAACAGCCATCAAAGATGCTGTTTACGCAGGCAGCGACAACAATACAAAAAACAGTTTAACGGTTAATTATCCTTATTATGGCAATACCTATATCCCCATCTTAGACTCCACGGATATCTGGGAAAGTGTGTTAACCGCAGGGGAACTGTTCAGCTGTAATGTAAAAGAATCCGTATCGATAAAGCTGAGTTCCGGTGATGTTTACTCTCAGTCCTGCACACTGTACCTGTATGACGGCGACATTTCTGCCAAGGGTGAGATCAAAAAGGACTATACGGAAGACCCTGTTAAGCTGGATGGAAATGATTTCAACTGTGCCTGTCCTGCTAACTTTACCAGTTCTTACCCCGCGGAATACCGGTATTACACGGAATCCGGCCAGAGACTGTCCTCCGCACCCACCGAGGTGGGCAAGTATCAGGTCCAGGTCAAGGCAAGTTCCTACTACAAGGCGAACCCCGATGCGATCATCGGAACCTCCTGGACTTCCTGGTCCGATCTTATCCCCTTTGAGATCGTCAGTGTCCCCTCGTACAGCATCACCGTCGAAAATAGTGCTGACGGACATATTACCGCAAGCAAGGAAACTTCCATTGCAGGCAAGACGATTACCCTGACTGTCGAACCCGATGTGGGCTATGTGGTGGACACCGTAGCCTATAACGGTACTCCCATCACCCCGGTGGAGGGCGTGTATTCCTTCACCATGCCCGCAGGTGCCGTCACCATCAGCGCCACCTTCAAGGCCTGCACCCACTCCGGCGGTACGGCTACCTGCAAGGAACAGGCCGTCTGCACCGTCTGCGGCGAATCCTACGGCGAAGTGGATAAGACCAACCACGAGGAAGAACCTACCTATCAGGACAACGGCGACGGCACCCACAGCGCAGACTATCCCTGCTGTGGCACCAATGGTCAGCCCGAACCCCACACTATGGACACTGCCACCGGCAAGTGCCAGTTCTGTGAGCAGGAGATGGCAGAAGCCTATGTTACCACCGGCGGCGCTACCACCTATTATGAATGGCTGATGGATGCGATCTCCGCTGTCAACACCGCAACCGCGGCAGACAATGCCACCGTGACGCTGCTGAAAGACAACGATGCGGGACAGTCTATTTACGGCGGCGTGTTCACGCTGGATCTGAACGGCAAGACCCTCAGCAGTGAAACATTCAAAACCGCGCTGAACATCTATAGCGCCACCGTGGCCATTACCGACACACTGGGCGGCGGTGGGATCACGGGCCGGGAACAGGGTGTGGATGCCAGATTCAGCACCCTGACGATTACCGATACCACCATCACCGCTACAGACGCAACCGGCCTTGGTGTGGTTGCCCAGAATTGCACTGCAGTAACCATCCGCAATGCTACGGTCAGCGGAGTTTCACAAGGTGTGAATGCCACTAGCTGCAATGTCCTGACGATTACAGACGCGGCCATCACAGCTACCGATGATGATGGCTATGGCGTGAATGCCACTGATTGCGCCGAAGCAACCATCGAAGGCAGCACCATCAGCGGAGGATACATCGGTGTGAACGCCTATGGCGGCAACCTGATGATCACAGATGCTGAGATCACCGGCAGCGGTGAATCCAGCTATGCTGTGGATGCCAATGGTTGTACCGAAGTAACCATTGAAGGCAGCACCATTGACAGCGACGGCACGGACGGCGACGGTATGAACCTTTATAACTGCACAAACGCGGCGATAAAAGACACCCATATCACCGCCAGCGGCATACGGGGTCGCGGTGTGATTGTGGAAAACTGCACCTTGACTATTCAGGACTGTACCGTCACCGGCGGCAATATCGGCGTGGTTGCCTACACAAACAGTTCTGTTTCCTTTGAAAACAGCACCGTCACCGCCAAAGAAGCTGTGTGTTCTGTTGGGGGTGAGATTCGCGTCAGCGGCGGCTCCGTCAACGGCAGCGTTTTGGATCTTGTCGGCAATGCCAAGCTGATCCTTCCCGCAGACGGCGTCGGCACTACTTTCCCCGGCGGCATCGTGGTTGAGGGAACCACCTTGCAGGAGGTCCTGGACGAAGGTGCAGCCTACTGGCAGGGCAGCAGGATGATTGTCCCGGCAGACGACCAGCGGGAGATCACCGGCGGCGATGTTGCCATCAAGGCAGCGTGCGATCATAACGGCAATACCAACAAGCCTACCAACAACGGCAACGGTACCCACAGCATTATCTGCACCGTCTGCGGCGTTACCGTTACCGGGGAACACACCGCGACCTACTCCGCAAGCGGCAGTGTCATCACCGAAAGCTGCTCCGAGTGTAATGCAACCATTGGCACCGCTACCATTACCGCCGAGAATGCGACCTATCATGGCATGGCGCAGGAGACTGCCACCGTTACCTACAGCAACGGCTGGACGGGCAGCGAACTGACCATTTCCTATGAAAACAATGTAAACGCAGGTACAGCTACCGCAAGCATCACCGTGGGTGAGGCTACCGCAAGGGTTGATTTCACCATCGCAAAGGCGGACACGGTCATTGCAGCGGCTCCCACGCCCAATACGCTGACCTATACCGGTGAAGCGAAGTACCTGATCAGCCAAGGTGAAGCAGTAGGCGGCACGATGGTGTATAGCCTGAGCGAGAACGGCGATTATACCACAACCATCCCCCAGGGTACCGCTGCTGGCGAGTACACTGTGTATTACAAGGTCGTTGGTGACGCAAACCACAGCAACACTACTGTAGATTCCGTTAAGGTCACCATCGCCAAGGCACAGGCGGAAATCACGGTGGATACTGCGCCCATCACCGTCACCTACGGTGAGACGGTGACCCTGCCCAGTGCAGCCACCAATTTCGGCACTGTGGTCTGTGATAAGACTGCTGCTGATCTGGTAAATGCCGGTACTTATACCGTCACCTACACCGTGGAGGGTACCGCCAACTATGAGGGTGCGGAAAAGAAGCTCACCGTCACCGTGGAAAAGAAGGCAGTGGCAGAGCCCACCGTCACCGGAAACTACACCTATACCGGCAGTGAGCAGACGGTCCAGCTGACCGGTATGGAAAGCTGCATGAAGTTCACTTCCGGCAATAAGGCTACCAATGCCGGTAACTACGAAGTGGTGGTCACTCTGGACGGCAACCACAAATGGGCAGATGGCGCTGACGGCAAGCTCCGGTGGAGCATCGCCAAGGCACAGGCGGTCATCACGGTGGATACCGCGCCTATCACCGTCACCTACGGTGAGACGGTGACCCTGCCCGGTGCAGCCACCAATTTCGGCACTGTGGTCTGCGATAAGACTGCTGCTGATCTGGTAAATGCGGGCACCTACACCGTCACCTACACCGTGGAGGGTACCGCCAACTATGAGGGTGCGGAAAAGAAGCTCACCGTCACCGTGGAAAAGAGGGCAGTGGCAGAGCCCACCGTCACCGGAAACTACACCTATACCGGCAGCGAGCAGACGGCCCAGCTGACTGGTGTGGAAAGCTGCATGAAGTTCACTTCCGGCAATAAGGGGACCAATGCCGGTAACTACGAAGTGGTGGTCACTCTGGACGGCAACCACAAGTGGGCAGATGGCGCTGACGGCAAGCTCCGGTGGAGCATCGCCAAGGCACAGGCGGAAATCACGGTGGATACTACGCCCATCACCGTCACCTACGGTGAGACGGTGACCCTGCCCGGTGCAGCCACCAATTTCGGCACTGTGGTCTGCGATAAGACTGCTGACGATCTGGTAAATGCCGGTACTTACACCGTCACCTACACCGTGGAGGGTACGGCCAACTACGACGGCGATACCAAGACCGTCACCGTGACGGTCAATCCCAAGGCCATCACCGCAGCGGATGTAAAGCTGAACGGCAGCCTTACCTACAACGGTAAGGAACAGACCCAGTCCTTCACCGTTACCGAGGGGATCACTTATGCGGTAAATGGCAACAAGGCAACCGATGCCGGCACCTATGTACTGACCGTTGCGGGCACCGGCAACTACACCGGCTCCTTGGCGCTGGATTGGACCATCGCCAAGGCGAAGCTGACCATTACAGCAGACAGTAAGGTGATCTACATTGGTGAAAAGCTTCCCGCGTTGACCTGCACCGTTTCCGGCCTTGTAGGGAGCGATCGGCTGACCGTGGAGCCTGTTTTGACCACCAATGCCGATACAGATCAGGCCGGCAGCTACACCATTACCGCAGCAGATGCTGATGCCGGAAACAACTACACCATCACTTATGTGGGCGGTAGTCTGACGATCATGGACAAGGAAACCGAAGTGGAAACCAAAGTCGAACAGGGGGAGCTGACCCAGGTTCCCGATGATCTGAAGGATACCCGGTTCGATACCGTGGAAGAGATCACCGAAGAGCTGATCAGCAAGATTGTGACGACTTCCTCCGGTTACTCCGCAGAGAATATGGAGCATTACGATGTGAGTCTGCATTTCTCTCTGGACGGTGGAGATAGCTGGATATTGGCTACCGAGGAAAACTTCCCCGCGGAGGGCATTACCGTGGTGCTGCCTTACCCCGAGGGAACCAACCCGCGTGATTACGAGTTCGTGGTGAGCAGTATGTCCACTGTGACCTCTCAGCGTCTGGGGACTGTTGCAGGGGAAGTGGCGATGCCGCAGGCAGAAAAAACTGAAAGCGGGATTCGTGTTACCCTGAAGAGCCCGTCGATTGTCACTCTGGCTACAAAATATCACGCCCATACCGGCGGTACGGCAACTTGCACCGACAGAGCGATATGCGACCTCTGCGGCAATGCCTATGGTGAACCGGATGCCACCAACCATGTGGGTGAAACCGAAGTCAGAAATGCCGTAGGTGCAACCTGCGGAACGCAAGGCTATACAGGCGATATCCACTGCAAGGGCTGCGGCGGGATCGTAGAAAAGGGTACTGCGATCAAGGCTACCGGCGAACACGCCTATGGAGAGTGGAGAGTAGTCGTTGCGCCTACATCGACCACGAAGGGCGAGAAACAGCGGGTCTGTTCTGTCTGTGATCATGTTGGCTTTAAGGAGATCCCCGTGCTTTCCCATACGCCTGCAACCGGCGATGATTCCCATATCATGCTGTATGGCGCTGCATTTATGGTAAGTCTTACCGGAATTGCTGTCTTTTTGGCAGCCAGGAAGCGTAAGCAGGAAAATGCATAACCCAAATTAAAAAAAGCGGTGACGGATTGTTTCCGTCACCGCTTTTCAGCAGAAGAGAAAACCAAAGAAGAACCCTGCAGGTTCTTCTTTGGTTTGTTGGGTGTGGTGGTAATTATGGATACAATTCTCGGCAACCGTTTGGAGAATGTACCCCTCCTGCACATTTTGTACCCCAAGTAATAAAAATGTACCCCAAGGATTGCTAATAAGCCTTGGGACATCAGATAGATAAATTGGAATTTATTTAACTTCCCAACTGATAATAGCACGATACATCAGCACAAGTCCTGCACTGAGCAAAGCACCGCCGATGATATCGGTAAACCAATGTACACCCGAAACAAGTCTGCCAATTACCATGAAAACAATAAAAGCGATAATTGCTGAAGCAACAAATCGTTTGAGAACATTGTTTTTGATACGGGCATTAAATTGTATGATAGCAGTCGGCATAACACACATTACGAGCGTTGTTGTTGATGATGGATAAGAGCCTTCCAAAATCCCACCAATCAATACAGGTCTGTAATTTACAACAAGCATTTCAAATAGCACATATACCGCCATCACAATGATATAGAAGCCGCCAAGAACAAGGATATTGTAGTCCACTTTCAAGAGGTGCTTTCTCTTAATCCATTGAATAAGTCCGAGAGTGCCAAATCCCATTACAAAAACGAGTGGCACCAAACCCAACCAATCTGTGATAGTATACAGGGACATATGCACCCCTGTAAGGTTATGAACGAACTGGTTAATCGTTGCAAATCCAACAGATGATTCTTGTGGTCCGATTGCTTGCACATCAACAAATTGAATTGCTACCGTCCATAACAAAAATGCTAAAAGCATGCATGTTGC